>NZ_CAWMYC010000068.1:0-65056 GCF_963872035.1 Scytonema sp. HK-05 | reverse complement strand
GATGTGCGAGGTGCAGCAGTCCAAGCATTAGCCAGCAACTTCAAAGATGACAAAGATACCCTCCCCTGGCTGAAACAACGCGCCACTGCTGATGATTCGGATGTGCGAGGTGCAGCAGTCCAAGCATTAGTCAGCAACTTCAAAGATGACAAAGATACCCTCCCCTTCCTCAAAGAACGCGCCACTGCTGATGATGATTGGTTTGTGCGAGGTGCAGCAGTCCAAGCATTAGCCAGCAACTTCAAAGATGACAAAGATACCCTCCCCTGGCTGAAACAACGCGCCACTGCTGATGATAAGTCGGATGTGCGACGTGCAGCAGTCCAAGCTTTAGGCAAAAATTTCACCTATCAGCCTGAGTTGTTTGATATTTACTACAACTGCGCTATCAATGACCCCTATGAGCATGAGAAGAACAGTGTAACCAATCCTCGGCGAGTTGCACTTGAGATCATTATCAAGCAACATCCTCACCATCCCCAAACTTTACCACTATTGCGCGACAGAGCGGAGAATGACCCCGATGAGCAAGTGCGGAAGTATGCTCAGGAGAAGTTGGCAGAATTAGAGAAGTAGAGTAGTCATAAAAAATATGAACAACGCTGCAATTCGTCAGCAAATCAACCAATACCTTGATGAATTATCTTCGGAACGCCTAGAACTGGTTGCTGATTTTTTAGCTTATCTAGCAGAGAAAGAGAGTGAAGAAGCAACCCAAGAATTACTCGATATTCCAGGTTTTATAGAATCTTTTGAGAGGGGTAAAAAAGATATTGCCGAAGGTCGTTTAAAAAATTGGAGGGGAACATCCCAATTTTGCAAAAAGACCTGGCGATTAGAAATCGCGGCTACACAAACCAAGTCCCTTCGGGTTCGCCAGTTGCCTACGGCGGGAGACCCGCCTTCAGCACTGGTCTCACCGCCTACGCGGACTAATTTTTAGCCTGCGGAGGCAGGCTTTGTTTGTGTAGCCCCAGACTTATAGTCTGAGGGCAATATCAGGTAAGGACGGGAATGATGCTAAACCTTACCAGGACAAAGACGTTAATAATGCACTTCGAAGGATAGAAGAAATTAAAAAAGCTCAACAAGAGGAAGAACAAGAATGAATTCTCATTACACCATAATTATTCAGTGGTCTGACGAAGATGATTGTTTTGTTGTCAGTTTTCCTGAATGGGGAGAGTTTTGTCATACCCACGGAGACACCTACGAAGAAGCTCTTAAAAATGCTCAAGAAGTGATAGAAATGTTAATTGAGACATCTTTAGAAAATGGTGAAGCTCTGCCAGAACCTCAAACGCTAGTAAAATCCTGGAAGGTAGCATAGAAGTACAATAAACCTCTTACAAAAGTCAATTTTATGAAAAAAAACCACAGATGGACACAGATGGACACAGATAATTTATCTGCGTGCATCTGCGGTTATAAATATCCATTAATCATACTTTGGCAAGAAGTCTAATGAGCAAAAGCAGGAATACGCCCATGAATACACCTACCCAAACAACAAAAGTTTAGGACGAAATCATTGACTTTATTGCTGCTGGAACCACACCCCAAAGTGTCATTGAGCACCCCACCCCTTTATCCCCTCCCCGCTCGCGGGGAGGGGAGCCTAAGCGCAGCTTTGGCGGGGTGGGGTTCTTCAGGAATGATAAGTAATCAACCGAACCTGATATGAGAAAGTAAAAATTGAATTATCAAGTTGTGTAATTTGATTAACCAGTGGGAATCCTAAAAGTAGCAGACATTGCTACTTAACCACTAGAATTTCCACGGTAATTATACAATGGCATACCAAAATATCACCGCTTCCCTTTCGCCTGAAGATATGCAACAAATCAAAGCAGCGTTGCAAACAATTCAAAAGAAGCTACCTTTCCTGATTACGTTGAGTACGGAAGAACGGCGCAGGTTATTTAAAATGGGCGACAAAAGTTTAGCCTTTGTCAACAATAGCCTCACGGCTGCTCAATCTAACCCCGATATTTTACCAGCAAGTTTTGACCTTGAGGAATTTGTCCGGGATTATCAATTAGCCGCTACACTCACCGAACTTTTGATTGCACTGCGGCAACTGAGCGAACAGGTAGATGATACCTTATTAGCAGTGGGTAGTGAAGCGATGAGCAGCAGTTTGACGGTTTATGGCTACGTGAAAACCGCTGCTAAGAAGACTCCTGGTTTAAAAAGGCTTGCTGAACAGTTAGGCGATCGCTTTAAAGCAATCAGAAACAAACCTGTCAAACCTGCTTCTGAGTCTTAAGATTTGCAAAACGAGGTGTCTTTTTTCGTCCATGAGTGTTTATGACTCATGGACGAGTGTTTATGACTCGTGGACGAGTGTTTGGAACTCGTGGACGAGTGTTTGGAACTCGTGAATGAGTGTTTGGAACTCGCTGACGAGTGTTTGGAACTCGCTGACGAGTGTTTGGAACTCGCTGACGAGTGTTTGGAACTCGCTGACGAGTGTTTGGAACTCGCTGACGAGTGTTTGGAACTCGCTGACGAGTGTTTGGAACTCGCTGACGAGTGTTTGGGATTCGTGAACGAGTGTTTGAACTTCATCAATGAGTCTTTGAAACTCGTGGATGAGTATTTTGTACCCAATCTTGTGAGTCAATGGCTAAAATCAAGATGTTTGCATATGAAAGCTCAAGCTGTGGACACTGCAACTTGCCCTCGTTGTCATCAACCCGTGAATTCCCAAGCTGTCACCTGTCCTCATTGTGGTAACCAGTTGAAAGCTTATGGACATCCTGGGATTCCCTTACACCGCGCCACTGGGAAGGAATATCTTTGTGACAGCTGCACTTACCACGCTGACGATACTTGCAATTTTCCCCAACGTCCTTTTGCTAAAGAATGCATTCTCTACGAAAATATCGAAGAAAGTAAGCAAGAGTTGCAACAGCAGCGTTACGCCAACAGCTTTGGTGCAACTGTGAGAAGCTGGATGAGACGCAATCAGGCTTTGGTTTTGCTGTTGGTTCTATTATTTGTATGTTTGATGATTGCTTTGTCTACAACTTGACTATACAGGGCTTATTCTTATGCTTAGACCACAAATCGTAAGGTGGGCTTTGCTCATAAAAGCCTATGTGATAAACATTTGAGATATTAATGAGCAATGCCCACCCTACAAAAAACTACTCATAACTCGGGGTTGCCTTTGGGGATTAGGGGCAGGGTGTACTCCATTTAGGTGCAAAGCGCTGTCAGTGCATAAGTCAAAGAAAACTCATCTATTACATATTGTTAGCAGTTTTCCGGAGGAGCAAAGAATAATGGCAACAGAAATTGTTGTCAAACATAACTTGTTGCTAAAAATATTGCTAAAAAGGAAAATCTTGCCTGGTTAAATCTAAGAAATTGCTGGAAGCTAAACAAGTAAAGCTTTCCAAGCTTAACTGAGCTTCAGCAAACAAGGTAGGAGTTAAAATCACATAATTAAAATTATGTCAATGCGTAAGTTCTATTTTGGTTAGTTGCTACTCGCACACCGTTAGGGCAGTGTGCCACATCTAATTTAGAATACTTAAGACTTTACATTTCCAGAAGCAACCGTCTTTAATAGCAAAACGATTATCCTAATACTTTAAGTTTCACAGGAGAATAAATGTATCCATCTGCTGAGCGATTACATCATTTTCGTACCTCTGTGATTCGTGAAATGACAAGGCTTGCAATCAAGCATAAAGCCGTTAACATGGCTCAAGGATTGCCTGATTTTCCCGCCTCTCCTGAACTGATTCGGGCTGCGTGTCAGGCGATGGAAGAAGGACATAACCAATACACAAATACCTGGGGAATTCCAGAACTTCGCCAAGCAATCTCAAGTAATCTCCAAAACTTGTACGATTTATACTATGACCCAGAGGAGCAAATTACCGTTACTTGCGGCGTCTCGGAAGGGATTGTCTTGGCGATGCTTAGCTTAGTTAATCCAGGTGATGAGGTTATTGTCATAGAACCATTTCATGATAATTATCTCCCCGCCATTAATTTTGCACAAGCTAAACCAGTTTTTGTCAGGTTGGAACCGCCCTTTTTCCAACTCGATCCAGAACGCCTACGAGCTGCCTTTTCAGATAAAACCAAGGCGATTGTTATCAATACACCTCATAATCCTACTGGACGTGTTTTTACAAGGGAAGAATTAAACCATGTAGCGAGTCTTTGCCGAGAATTTAACGTTGTCGCTATTACGGATGAAATTTACGATCGCATTACCTACGACGAACACCAACACATTCCTCTAGCAACTCTTGATGGAATGTTTGAGCAAACTATCACTATTAGTGGTATGAGTAAAACCTTCGCCGTAACCGGATGGCGGCTTGGCTATGTCTGTGCGCCTTCCAACTTGAGTGCAGCCGTTCGGACACTACATGACTTTACAACAATTTGCGCACCAGCCCCCTTTCAGTACGCTGCAGTAGCTGCATTGGGATTGCCAGAGTCCTTCTTCAAAACTCAAAAAGAAGCATACACTATCCGACGAGATCGGATACTCAAAATTCTGGAAAAACATGAATTTCTCGTACAGCCACCTCAAGGCGCTTATTACTTAATAACTGATTTTAGCCAATTGGACTTTTATGGAGATGATGAGAAATTTGCCAAATACCTAGTTGAGGAAGTCGGAATAGCCGTTGTACCAGGTTCTAGTTTTTACTCCACACCGGAAGTTGGGCGAAATACAGTCCGCTGGTCCTTCGCAAAAAAAATGGAGACCTTTGATGCAGTCGAACAAAGGTTGCAAACTCTCAAGAAATACTCGTTGAAATGACCAAATAATTCGTGATTGTAATTTGATTTGTGTTGGCGCAGCCTGCGCTTCGCGCATAAATCAATTGGCTCAGATTCCCGACTTCTTTAAGAAGTCGGGAATCTTGTTGTTCTTGCTATATTACGTTCAAAAGGTGGTTACTTCTTAACATGAGACGCTTCTTCATCAAATACCACTAAGTCGAACCAAAAAGTCGTGCCAATGCCAACTTCACTGACCAGATGCATTTTACTGTGATGCTTTTCCATAATATTCCTAACAATAGATAGCCCTAAACCAGTGCCTTCTAGAGTATGAACTCTGTTTTCTACTCGGAAGAAGCGGTCAAAAATGGCTTCTTGGTCTTCTGGGGCAATGCCAATTCCAGTATCAGAAATTTCCACTCGCACCTGAGGTATTTGATGGTCGATAGAGTTGGACTTTGGTACGATTTGGTAGGCGCGGAGGGCAACTTTCCCACCCGCATTAGTGAACTTGAGGGCATTACCAACCAAATTAGCCAACACTTGCAACAACAAATCGTAATTACCCACGACCAGTGGTAAGCTAGGAGCAACTTCCTGAATAAGTTTAATGGCTTTGTCCCTAGCATTCAGTTGGTAAGTACGCACTGTCTGCTCGATCGCTTGCGCCAGATCCACTCCATCGAAGTTATAGCTGCGACCAGATTCCAACTTGGACAAATCCAACACATCATTCACTAAGCGTGTCAATCTATCAGTTTCATGATTGACAGTGACCAAAAACTCCTTCCTTTCTTGAGTACTTAACTCTTCCCCGTAGTCGTGCAAAGTCTCAATCACATATTTGATAGCAGATAAGGGGGTTCGCAGTTCGTGAGAAACGTTGCTGATAAATTGGTTTTTTGCCTCGTTCAGTTCTACCTCGCGCGTGATATCTTGTACGGTGATTGCAATACCTTTGATACTCTCGCGTTGTTGGTTGACTTGGTTGACAACGGTAGTCAAAAGAATGCGGATAGTTCTTTTAATAGGTTGGTTAAGGAGAATGCGAAATTCAGCGCTTTCGCATTCTCCTGCTGCCATTTCATACAAAGGACGGGTGATTTCCATTTCCACCGTTGAAGGCAAATGATGCAAAACGTTTTCGCCTACAACCTTAGCCCCTTCCCAGCCGAAAATTCTTTGTGCTGTGGGGTTAACTAAAATCACCTGCATACTGTTATCAATAAGGACGGCTCCGTCGGCTATCGTGGAAACTAGAGTTTCTAGCTTGGCTTTTTCCGCCGTCAGTTCCTCAATATTTTGTTCCTCATAGCGCTCCAAGCGCTCTGCCATCTCATTAAAATTGAGAATTAATTCCCCAAGTTCGCCTCCTAGTGGTAAGTCAATTTGCTGCTTGAAATTTCCCGCAGCAATTTGTTTTACCCCTACCAGCAATTCTTTAATTGGCTTGGTAATTGTCAAAGCGTTAATCACCCCTCCCAAAATCACCATCACCCAAATTGAGATAAAAACGGCAATGGTGACATCGCGGGTGAAATTTGTCGAGATCACTGCGGCGGGGTTGGGGTTAATCCCAATTGCCAACACACCCAAGTATTTGCCATCTGTAGTGATTGGCACAAACACATCGGTGACTTCCCCATCAGGCGATCGATGTTGTCGCACCATCGGCTTTTCTGCATCAGCAGCATAATCCTCTGGCAATTCTATCCGCCGTTCAATAGTAAGGGAGGTTTCTACCTCCGGTTCCCAAAAGGGAAGACCGAAATAGATTTTCCCCGTTTCATCAGCATACAGCATATAACGCACGCTCGACGTGCTGCTGTAGAAGCGTTGGGAAAATTGTGCTACCTCGGTGAGATTGTGGTCAGCAATCAGCGGAGCAACGTTAGCCGCAAGCAGCAGCCCAAGGTCACGACCAAAGCGAGTATCATTCAGACGTGCATCCTGCTGAATTGTATTGACAGCCCAGAAGGTCAAACCACTCATCACCAGAGAGACCACTAAAGTGGCGGCTGCTAAAAGTTTGGTCTGGAGAGTGAACTCCGACCACCAATTCACAATTGCTTCTCTGATTGTTTTTAAAAGAGCTAGCATCTTAAAAGGTTAAAAGTTATTATGGTGCTGACAATCAAGGTAGTAGGAAAATATATACTTTACCCAATACCTATTAGGGTTTGCTCAGGGTTTGACTTGTTAGGGCGAAGATAGTTCTCCATTTATCCCTATCAAGGATCGAAACATATACCCCAACAACTAAAAATTAACAGCTTATTTGACAAACAACTAAGGAAGAGCTGGAGATGAGGGAGATGGGGGAGATGGGGGAGATAGGGGAGAGGAGGCAGACAAGGGAGATAAGGGTTCCGGAGGGAGATGAGGCAGACAAGGGAGATCGGGGAGAAACTCCTAATGCCGTACCTTATGAATGCCGTACCTTATGAATTGATTTGTCCTCCCCATCCCCTCCTCTTCTTACCTGATTCGATGACCGATATCTCGGCGATAATACATCCCCTCAAAGTGAATACACTGTATCCCAGCGTACGCTTGGGCAAGCGCTTGGTCGAAATTTTCTCCCACTGCGGTAACATTTAACACGCGACCGCCATCTGTGACCAGTTGTTCTTGGTTCAAGTTTGTCCCAGCGTGAAATACAGTCGTTCCTAGTGCCTCTGCCTGCTCAATGCCAGTAACGACTTTTCCTTTTTCGTATGCTCCCGGATAACCACCAGAAGCAGCAACCACCGTGACAGCCGCCCCCTGCTTCCAAGCGATAGGTGGCATTTCAGCCAAGCGTTGCTCAACACAAGCTAAGATTAACTCTTCTAGCGGTGTTTCCAACAGTGGTAGCACCACTTGTGTTTCTGGATCGCCAAAGCGACAGTTAAATTCCAAAACCTTAAAATCACCTTGAGGAGTCATCATCAACCCAGCGTAAAGCACACCTCGGTAGTCAATGCCTTTAGCTTTGAGTGCGGCGATCGCTTTTTCCAAGACTTCCTTTTGAATTCTTGCCATCACCTCTGGCGTCGCAATCGGCGCTGGGGCATAAGCTCCCATTCCACCAGTATTTTCCCCCGTATCACCCTCACCAATCCGCTTATGGTCTTGAGCGGGCTGCAACGGGCGAATTGTTAACCCATCCGTCAGCGCTAAAACCGAAACTTCTTCCCCAGTCAAGCATTCTTCAATAACAACAAATTTCCCAGCACTGCCAAATTCCCCGCCGAACATGGCATCAATCCCCGCCTGTGCTTGTTCCACCGTTTCAGCAACTATGACACCTTTACCAGCTGCTAAACCATCAGCTTTAACAACAATCGGTGCCCCTTGTGCTTTCACATAGGATTTTGCCGCTGCTGCCTCCGTAAATACCGCAGCCCGTGCCGTCGGAATTCCTGCTTCCTGCATCAAGGCTTTTGCCCAAGCCTTACTAGCCTCAATCTGTGCGCCTGCTCTCGTTGGACCAAAAACCTTTAGACCTTTTGAGTTGAGGTAGTCTGTTATGCCTTTTGCTAAGGGCACTTCTGGTCCTACCAATATAAGAGAAATGCCCTCATCCAAAGCAAATTGGCTGATCCCCTCAAAGTCATCTACTGCTAAGGGTAAGTTTTGGCAGCCTTTTATACTTGCCGTACCTCCGTTTCCTGGCGCACAGACAACTTGCTCAATTTGCTTTGATTGCAACAGTTTCCAGGCTAGGGCGTGTTCTCGCCCTCCATTACCGACAACTAAAACTTTCACTGATATCCTCTTGGGTTTCTTGCAAGCGAGAATGCCCAATGGCTACTCGCCGTACAATTTTTCATCAATTCTGATAATTGTGCAAGTCCCTTTGCCTTCCTTGCCTCATGAGATGATAACGGAGAGCAGAATTCACCACTCACGAGTCAGGAGGAGCCAGCACGAATGACCGAAAAAGAAAAGGATACAAGCCCCCAACGCGCGGTCATGCACAGGAAAAAAAGCACAAGCTAATTATTCAAGCCCCCGTCAACATCCTTTGGGGTCTTCTATGCGTGAATGAGCGAATGCGTGAATTTTGAATTCCCCCAAGTGGTTGACTTTTGACTTTTGACTTTTGACTTTTGACTTCCCCGTTCGCGCAGCGTCTCCGATAGGAGAAGGGGTGACGGCTTTCCCCTCATCCTTCCTACTGGGAACTTTGCCCAGATGTTTTTTGAATTTGCTGGGTGAAGTATGCTTGGTCATAGTTCAACTGTTGCGCTATCTCCAGCCCTTTTTGAAAAGCTGTTCGTGCTTGGGGATAGTCTTTGCGTTGCAAATGAAGTTGCCCAATTTGGTCATAAGCATTCATTAAACCGTAAAAGTTGGCAGATCGCTCCTCTGCTTGCAAGAGAATTTGGCTTGCTTGCAAAGCCTCCTCCACTTGTCCTTGAGAACGGTACAGTGCAATTAATTTCTGCAAAATCTCCCCAGCACGAACAAATTGCTGTGATTGCCAAGCTGTAGTGTAAGCTTCTTCATAGTTCTTGAAAGCTTCTTGCAGTAAGCTGGGATTTTCCCGTGCCAAAGCTTCATAATCTGAGCCAATAGCCTGCTTTAATGCTACTAACTGGATCTGGTTGTTTTCTTGCTGATAAACTTCTGCTAGTTTATTACGTATCTTTACTGATTTTTCTGGTTGGTTTGCTTGTTTGTAAATGTAAGCGAGCTGTTGTAGATATGCTATTTCGTTAGCGCGATCGCCTCTAGAGGAAGCAAAAGTTAGCAATTGCTCATAAGTAGCCCCTGCTGATGCGTAATCAAACCAACCTAGATGCAATTCTCCAATGGTCTTTAGGGTGTTTACTTCTGCTGTGGTATCTCCTTGCTGTCGCACTCCTACCAAAACTTGATCGTAAACTTGCAGCGCTTCTTTAGGCGATCGCACTCCTTGGTAAGCTTGACCTATAGCTTGCAAAAGTTGTAAATCTGGTGTAGTCTTTTGCGATTGAGCCTCTTTTTGGATTAGTTGCAATCGCTGTGTGATATACTGCACTTCTTGGCGCTCGTTTTCTCTCCAAGCGATGTCACCGACTCGCGACAGTGCTTGTACCTCTGCCAATGGACCTAAATAACGGCGTAAACGCAGTTCCCGGTTCCAGATATCAAACGCTGTTATCCTATCCCCTGTTTGTAGTGTAGTTGTAGCTTGTTGATTGAGCTCATCCAGCGCCGCCTCCAACTTTTGACTCTCTTGCGGAGTCAGCGGCTGTTTATCTTTTGGCGAACGTGGTAACAGTGGATCGGGTGTGGTGAGCTCCAGTGGATTAGGAGGGAATTTATCTGGCTGTGTAGGCTTTTTGCTCGCTGCTAGTGTCGGCGAACTGCAAAGCAGACACAATGTAGCAGTGGCTGTCATGGTAACACTTAAGCGCCGTAGCATGGACATTTTACCTTTTTGTTGCATTACTAACTTGCTCAACTGTTGCGCGGTAGCGCAACTACAAACCTATTACCTATCTGACGAGAGTCAGCAAAAAATTCTCCTAAGAACAACCACAAGCTATAAAATATTCCATAATACAATTTCTATTTTGTCCGGCTACATACTGGTAAGCTTTTTATACCTGGTAGCTTTGTTGACCAAATCCAAAATTCAGAATCTAAATTTGATAGAATGACTAATTCTACGGATATAGCAACTTTAGCCCGCTGGATGGCGGCAGATTTCAGCAATCAAGAACAAGCTTTTGAAAACCCGCCTTTTTTTGCTCACATTCGCGTTTGTATGCGTCCTCTCCCCTTGGAAGTCTTATCTGGGATAGGTTTTTTTGTTGAACAAGCTTATGACTATTCGCTTAATGATCCTTATCGCTTAAGGGTACTGAAGCTGGTGAACACAGGAAAGCACATCGAAATTGAGAACTACAGCGTTAAGGAAGAAAAAAAGTTTTACGGCGCATCCCGTAACCTTGAACGCCTCAAAACCCTAACTGCTGATGATCTGGAAAAACTACCAGGCTGCAATATGATTGTACAGTGGACGGGTCACAACTTTAAAGGCACGGTAGAACCAGGTAAAGGCTGCATTGTCGTTCGCAAAGGACAAAAGACCTACCTGGATAGTGATTTTGAGATTGATGAAGACAAATTTATCAGTCGCGATCGCGGACGCGACCCGGAAACCGATGAGCATATCTGGGGGTCAGTCGCTGGACCATTTTACTTTGTCCGCTGGGCAAGTTTTGCAGATGAAGTCAAACTAACTCCTGAATCCTGAGTTCCAAAGTCCTAAGGGAGTACCAAAAAATAAATTATCCATTATGTAGGGTGGGTTAGGCGTACGACAGTTGAGGTTTTACATGATAATTAAAGTGCGCCGTAACCCACCATTGTTTGCGTCACTACAAATTGGAGATTTTTTTAATTGCAAGTCCCTAAGAGACTGCTTTAAGCTTTACCCAACAAAACCGAAATTCCACATGGTTGTAATCAGTCTACTTTTTGCGTACAATGAGAAACACACCTGTAAATCGAGCTAGTTATAAGCTAAATTTCAGGAAATATTCAGTTGTGTGACGGCGCAAGCCCATAACTGGCGGCATAGCCAAGTGGTAAGGCAGAGGTCTGCAAAACCTCCATCCCCCGGTTCAAATCCGGGTGCCGCCTTCAAAGAAATATAAGCATTACAGGGCTTTGAAGCCCTTTTTTAATGGTAGTTGTAGGGCTTGTTTCCAGAGCCTTCCAATATTTTTGGGGTAATTTTGGGTAGTTTGGGGAAACAACTGGGGTAAAACTGGGGTAGATATGTAAGGTAAAGGTGTTTACCCCAATAGACATTTCTGGGGTAAAACTGGGGTAAAGTGGAAAAGTAAAAATGTTTACCGAAAAATTGGGTTTAAAGCCCGGTCCTTCTAGGACGGCTTTCTCTTTGTCTTCAGAGTTCTGATGAGTTCTCTGAGTACATCAGTTTTTGTTCTGCCGACAGATAAGCAGTAGTCTTCAAGAATTTGAAGTTCGTACTCTTCTACTCTAAAATCTAATCGTTTTTTCATACAATTGTACAGCTTTTTTGTGTACAATAGTAGCATGAAAACATTGAAGTTTAAGTTGTACTCACACAAGCGGAATAGATACCTCAAGCGAATGATTAACGCTTCTGGGGTGATTTATAACCATTGCATTGCCCTGCATCGTCGCTACTACAAGATGTGGGGCAAGCACTTGAGTTGCGCTTTCCTTCAATCTCATATAGCCAAATTGCGGAAACGTAACCCGTTTTGGCAATTAGTAGGTTCTCAAGCAGTACAGGACATTTGTCAACGCATTGAAAAAGCATACCAATTGTTTTTTAAACACAATAAGAAGGGGGTTCGTCCACCAGGATTTAAGAAAGTTAAGAAATACAAATCATTCACCCTTAAACAAGCAGGGTATAAATTTTTAAGTGGTAATCGGGTTAAGATTGGGAATCGAGTTTATCAATTTTGGAAATCTAGAGAGATAGAGGGAACGGTCAAAACTCTAACCATTAAACGCACCGCATTGGGTGAATTGTTTATGGTTGTTGTGGTTGACGATGTAGTTGAACCAGAAATCAAATTCACGACTGGTAGAATAGCGGGATTTGACTTCGGGCTCAAGACATTTCTCACTTGCTCTGATGGCTCCAGTATTGAATCTCCCCAATTTCTTAAACAGTCCCTCAACGCCATCAAGAAAGCGAGTAGACAGCACTCCAAAAAGTTGAAAGGTTCATCCAATCGGGAGCGAGCCAGAAAGAATCTAGTACGCAAGTATGAGGATATTTCTAATGCTAGGCGTGATAGGTGAGTGGAAGTTGGCACACGACCTAACTAATAGGTTTGATGTGCTGTGTTTTGAAACCTTGAACCTTAAAGGAATGCAACGTCTTTGGGGTCGTAAAATCTCAGACTTAGCCTTTGGGGAATTCCTTCAAATTCTAGAGTGGATTGCCAAAAAGAAAGGCAAGCAAGTCGTATTTGTGGATCGATGGTTTGCATCTAGTAAAACCTGTTCAAACTGTGGACACGTTCTAGAAAAACTAGATTTGTCAGTCAGGGAGTGGCGTTGTCCGTCCTGTCAGTCAGTGAACGGGAGAGACGACAACGCAGCGAAGAATATTTGTGCAGTTGGGGCATCAACTGTTAGGTTAGATGATGTAAGACGGGCTATGCCTGCAATTGTTGTTTGAGCCTAGAATCCCTGCCCTTATAGGGCAGGGAGTATGTCAAACCTTCACGTAGCCCCCAACCAGACTTGGGAGAATTATGGGAAAAATACACTGAGTTTAAAAAACCACAGGTTAGTCCTTCTACTTATGCGGTTGACTACCGCAAGTATCGCAATCACATTGCTAAGTTACCAACTAAAACTTTAGATGATGCGATCGCAATTCGAGACTATTTACTTGCAAATCTCAGTGCTAATGCCGCCAAACGTACTTTGACAAATATAAATGCTTGCTGTGATTGGGCACTTAAAAGTCAGCTAATTGAATCCAATCCCTTTCAAAGTATGGCAAAAGACATTCTTCTTCCGAAGTCAGAATCAACAGAATATGAAATTAATCCCTTTACGAAGGAAGAACGGGATAACATAATTCAAGCATTTGAGGAGAGCAAACTCTACAGCTACTATGCTCCTTTAGTAAAATTATTATTTTTTACTGGGTGCAGACCATCAGAAGCGATCGCTCTACAATGGAAGCACATCAGTGATAAATACATTACCTTTGAGCAAGCAATTACCATCAGTACTAAAGGGTTAGCCCTCAAAGATGGATTAAAAACCCAAAGCCAAAGACGTTTTCCGATTAATCATCAGCACCGTGAAATTTTAGACTCCATCAAGCCTGACAACTGTAACCCAGATGATTTTATCTTTAGAAGCAAGAAAGGCGGCATAGTAGACTTTGGAGATTTTCTCAATCATGCCTGGAAAGGTTACAAAAATCATCGTGGTACACATATAGATGGAATCGTAACTCAACTTGTAAAAGAGGGCGTAGTCAGCGAATATCGCAAACCTTACCAATGCAGGCACACTTTTATTACTCTTTGCCTGGAAGCTGATATTGATGCGAAGGATGTAGGAAGGTGGGTTGGTAACTCTCCAGAAATTATTTACAAGCATTACGCAGGTAATAAACGTAACTTACAGGTGCCAGAATTATAAATTTGTTGAATTAAAATATGGGCGATCGCCTACAAAGCAATTGTGTTTATCAGAAAATACGGTGATCTGATAAAAGTAACTTTTGCACTAAATGTCGCTACTTGTCATCACCTTGTTCATTAACTCTTAGTACTTGTGTAAATAATACAAGGACGCGATCGCGCTCTGTTCGGTGTCTGCCTCTATGGTGCTACCCGAATCAACGAAAGTTGCACTTTGCTCAAAGGTGATGTCATCGGTACCAGGGGTGTTAGACCTAAGTTTATCATCAGGGCATACAACGCTAAAGGTGGGCAAGATACGCAATCTTATGTGAAACTGAAACAGCCGAAGTTTGGCTAACTGAAGTTTAAGAAAACACGATTTTAATAAAATTAATTAAGTAAAAAAGATGAAATATGGAATTGATTGCGGACACAACGCAACCCCGGATACTGGGGCTGTTGGAATTAAGCAAGAAGATGTATTGACTCTAGCTGTAGGTAGTCGAGTTATGGCTGGCTTGAGATCGCTAGGGCATGAGGTTGTTAATTGTACTCCTACAAAAGCTAGCAGCGTCGGTGATTCGTTAAGGCAACGTTGCCAAATCGCCAACAGCGAGAAAGTGGATGTTTTCGTCAGTATTCATTTCAATGCCTTTAATTGCAAAGCTTACGGGACTGAAGTCTATGCAATGAGCAACAGCGGGAAGACTTTAGCTAAGAATGTAATAAACGAAATCTGCTCTCTGGGATTTTTCAACCGTGGGGTAAAAGATGGATCTCATCTGTATGTTTTGAAAAATACATGTATGCCAGCGATTCTTGTAGAGTGCTGCTTTGTAGATTCCGCAACGGATATGAATTTATTAAATGCTGACACGATGGCAGCGGCTATTGTTAAGGGATTAACCGGGCAATGTGTCGCAACTCCTGCCAAAAGTCCAGATCGCGCGGCTAAGTGGCAGGAATTTATAGATGTGCTTAAAGCTGCTAATATAGCCTATCCGCAATTGAAGCCAGCACAATTAGCGCAAGCAATTTTAGAATCAGGCAGGGGAACTTCTGAATTATTTTTAGAGCACAACAACCCCTATGGTTTGAAATGGCGGAGGGAAATGAGCGAAATTGCTCAAAATGTTTCCTATAAAGCCCATGACGGAGTTGATGATTATTGCAAATTTCAAACTCTAGAAGATGCAGTAAAGGGATATTGGTTATTTATTGGCAGGAAACCATACCAGGGATGGGAGCAATATTCTAGTCCAGAAGATTATTTAAAATTTATCGTTGGTTGTGGATATTGCCCGGATAAAGCCTATGCCAATAAAGTAATTTCAATCTTGCCAGAAGCTAGGAAATTACTACATTAATAATTGGATGCCTAAGTTTGTGTAGATTTTAATTTGGTCTTTGTAAACCCATCGGGTGCAGGAGGTAGAGTAAACGTCTATAACTAGAGTCAACCAAGGGCGACCAAGAACCGAACCGTTTTGCTCTGCAAGCAATACATCTAAACAGGTAAAGTCACATATCCAGCAAGAGTTGCTGTGCTCTATGACCAAATTGTTTTGAACAGAAAATTGAAAAACCATAATGTTACTCCATCGATTAAAAACAATACTTTTGATAGTTCGTCATCTGTGCAAACGTCATAAAACAACGCTGGCAATGTCCATCCACCCACAGCGCAGGAACCTTAAATCTTGCTCCACAGTTTGGACATTCTGACAGTAATCGCAGATGATGGCTCGCGCACTTCTGCGTCACCTTAAACTGCCATTCAATTTTGTGACAAGGCGATCGCCCGCTCTCTACATGGTATTTACTAAACTTTAGTAATATTTATAATCAGTCAAAAAATAATTTTTTGTAGTCAAAAAGTAAAAAAATAGTGAAGCGGTCATAAAGAAAGAGGCGCGACCCTTGAAGAAATCCATTTTTGAAATGTATATTTTTTAACAAATATCCTTGTGAAAGCAATCCAAGGTAGCTAAATAAAGGACAACCTCTTGATTGGATATGACTCATTTAATTCTGCAAATTTTAGGTAAAAGTGATGTTTTATGTGATGGAGGAGAAGGATTTCACCAGCTACTAGATGTTGATTCATTAGAGGATATTAAGCAAAAAGCAGCATGGAATGATAAGGATTTAATTCCCGATTTAGATAGAGTTGATTTTCCTCTTATCAAAAAACTTAGGGATAGCCTACCCTCTGATTCTGATACTGTATTTGCTTTTATCCTTACTAATCAAGTTAAGTGGATGCAGGAACGAAATGGCTCTGGTGAAGGTTGGAACACATTCGTCACATTAGATGGAATTTGGTGGCAAAATATTCTAGCGGCTTGGTGTGAACAACAAAATCTTAAACACTATCCCATTGTTCTTGATGTCGCTCCAAAGGTTAATTATGGTGTAGCTGACTGGGAAGGTATGGCGGATGCAGTAGATTCTTTACTAGCTCGGTATTTTAATATTGTTGAAAATAATTTAATTTATTTCCAGCCGAATGAATCAGAGAAGATTCAGTTAGAAAAAATTATTGTGCAGCACAGCAGCGGTACTCCAGCTTTGAGTGGTGCTTTGTATCTTTGGGGTGTTGAGAAAAAACTTGCTGTTGGAGACAAGATTGAGTTTGCTTATATCTCTGAGCAAGACATAAATTGTACACCGCATTCTGGAAAGCATTGGCAATGGCGGTTAAAAGACCCACAAATTCGGGAGTTATTGAAAATTCAGGATTTTAGTGGTGCTTTGAAATTACTTGATAGTCAACATCCAAACTATCAACAGCTAAAAAACAATCTTGAGTTTTTAGATAAATCAGTATCTCTGAATCTTGAGGGGCGTTCTTTAGGTGATAGAGAGAGTATTATTGAACGCATAAGTATTGCCTTGTGGAGTGAAAAAGCTTTTCGCGATCGCAGTCAGTGGATGCACTGGTCTCTTAGAATAGCTGGGGCTTTAGAATTAGCTTTACTCCTGTTGGTAGAAAAGCAGGGGAATGGTGATTATCAATGGCATAAACGCAAATTAATCTTTAAGAATGATAAGAATAATGGAGAAATTTCTAAGTGCAGCATAAGCAAGATTGTTAATGAGCTTTTAACACAAGGAAGGTTCAAAAATTTTACTATAAATTCCATTGGAGATGAACCTTGGCAAGAATTTAAAAAATTTTATGTTGATGACTGGAGGTTAGAGAACAATCCACAACAAACGTTGGGTTTTGTAACATTAAGAAATTCGCTTTATCATAGTTTAATAGGGGATAACATAGACGAGCTTTTAGACCAGAAGACAAAGGAACTTAACAAAGGCGTTACTGACCAAAATCATCCTTCTCAAATAGCGGTTAACTGGCTGAACTATATTATTCAGCTAGCAGGGGTGTCTGTTGAAGTGCATAGAAGAGTCGAAGTTTATAAGACTCGCGATTCAGAAATAAAGAATCAACTGAAATCATGGATCTAAAAGACTGGTTAACTCAACAAAAAAAGCTCTATCCCAACCAAAGTTTAACTGAAGATACCCCTACAATTTCTATTCATCCTGCTAGTGGCAATTGGCAGGATTCTCAATACATGAAAAGCCAATTCTGGTGGGGAGGAGGAGCAACTCAGGAAGCTTGCAATCAAATTGAATTTGCTAATAAAGCTGAACTCACTCAAGTCGCAGTACTGACTTTTGGTCCGGTTCAAACCTTCTTGGGAGGTGGACAACGACTGAGAGATTGGGCTGTAGCTTCCTGGTTATGTCACTATCTCTCAGCAGTCTTAATTTACAGATGGGAAGAGTATGGTGGTAAAGTTTTGCTACCCTTGCATTATTCTTCAGATTTGATAAAGTGGTTTCGTGCTTCAGACTCGGTAAATGCAGAAAGATTTTGGCAAGCTGAACTGCCAAATGTGATTACAGGTTTGCACCCAGAAGAACCTAATTGGCTAGAAAATGTCCAGCTAGTGATTAATCAAGAATGGGGACGTTTTCTAGAGGGTTTGGAACAGGAAGTTATTAAAAAATACCCAAATTTGCTGAATGGTCAGGGATGGCGTGTTATCCATCATGACCATCAGTATTTTTGGTCAGTTTATGCCAAGTCAGGACAGCTACAAGTTGGCAGAATTGCTGAAGAAATTGATAGTTTACATCAATATATTGAGTCAGAAAAGATTGGCCGAAAATGGCAAAGTACATGGTGGGGAGGACGTACCAGTCCTAGTGATGGCTGTTTGTCGATTTGGCATCCAGGGTTACGGTTGATTACTCAGGGAGGAACTTGGGGATTACCGGATAACCAAATCAAGGAATGGTGGGAAGAAAAAGCGACAGAAAAAACTCGGTTATCAGGGCTGTTTTCTAGCAGCGATCGCCTTAACAGCATTGAGTTAGTCAAGCGTTTAGCGTCAGTTCCAGAAATTATCCAACCAACTTTACAGCGTTTGTGGGGAAAAGCACCTCCGCCTTGTCCTTGGGGACGCTTCCCCGATCGTACTGCGGCTGCTGCTGCTTGGGTAACTCAGCACATCGGTGCTGAAACTTGGAATCAAGAGGTTGAATTGTGGCACGAATACTTTTTGGGCAGCAAACCCAGTTATGAATGGGGAATGCCAAAAGTCGATCAGCGATCGCCTGCATTTGCTCACCCGCGAGTTTTAGAACGGCGCAACATTGAGGATACCGTACTCTCAGATTGGGAGACTGAGGTCCCTAAAGGTTGGGAAAGCACAATTGAATGGACGGTAGGCTGGCGGGGCGATGGCGACAATATGGGCAAATGGTTATCTGGGGAACAGTATAAAACCCTAAAGTTACTTTGGTCGCAGTGGCATCCCACACCAGAAATAAGTGCCAAATATGAGTTAGGAATGACTCCTGTGATTGTGCCAGCCAACTCACCAAGGAAAATTGAACTTCCACATATACTTGATTTGTCAGTGCTATTTAGTTCGTGGAATAAACTGCTGTATTCCCTCACTGAAAAACATCATCATGGCAAGGTCATCTTTGCTGGAGGAGACGATTTTTTACTCTTAGGTCCCCTGACAGAAGCAATTGCACTGACTAGCAATTTACATCGGCTGTGGACAGGAGAAACTACACCATTAACACAGCCATTGCAACCGTTTGTAGATGGGTGGGTACGTTATCAGGATGATGAAATTTATCCTGTGCCAGGAAAACAAATGAATTTCAGTTTGGGCATAGTTATTGCCCAACGGCGAATTCCTCAATCCCTTTGGCATCGAGGGTTGAATCAGGCATACAAGGAAGCCAAAAATCAAGGACGAAACCGTGTTTGCCTGAGGGTGTTATTTAACAGTGGGCAATCGCTAGAGTGGGTTTGTCCTTGGCATTTGTGGAATTTATTAATGCCCATTGAACCCATCACCACAGACCAAACTGAATTGAATCGCTGGGAAAAATTGCTGTTTTACTTGGAAAGTTCGCGTTTGCGAGATGTCTCTATCCTTACTGTAGGAGAATTGATTGAAACTTTATGGGCGAGTGTGGGAATTCCTCTGACTTGGGAACAGGTATTGGCACACAGGCAAGAGTTTGAGAAAGAAATCAAAGATTGGCAGTGGTGGATAAATTGGATTAGCCTCAAAGCATTTTTAGCGCGTCAACAACGGGAACGCCAGAAATGGCTGGAAAAAATTAGCGGGGAACAGCAATGACAGGATGGTATGCAATTACCCCAGCGGGAACGGTGGCAATTGGTAATCTCACTCCGATTGGACAAAATAGCGGACAAGTTGGTTGCCGTTGGCCTCCCAACGGGCATCAATTAGCAGCTTGCTTAAATTTACCCAAGGATTGTCAACTGTGGGGACCATTTTGGTATTTTGGGCGAGATATTTATGTGACTTTACCACTGCTAGTCTACAGGTTAGTATCGCCAGAACCGATTCCCAAAGAAATTTTCCGAATGCAATGGCGGGATGAACAATGGCGGGTGCGTCCGGAACATCAAGGTAAAGAAATTGAAATTGTTGGCGGGAGATATTTGATTGGCGGGAACAGTCTCAAGACTTTTTGGAAAACAGGGGAATTGAGGAATGCACAATTACAAGAACCGCCTTGGAAAACGCTGACCTTAAGTCAGAATAGCCGAGAAGATTTTCAAGTTAAAGATGAGGGTGGCTTTTTTGCAGAAATGACCACTCTCATGAACCCAGGTTGGTCAATTTTGGTAAAAGTGATTGGCAACTATACGCCTCCTAACTCCAACTGGAGTTTTTTGGGTGCGGGGGGAACGCCTGTTGTCATTACACCCGTGCAAGTTACCGACAGTTGGTTAGAAGCAGAATGTCCTAATGCCACAGGAGCAATTTTACTCACCGCAGCATTGTGGCAAAAAGGTAATGACAAAGTGTCTATTCCCTACCCCCCTGTGGGTGGAGGTATAAAAGCTTATGCTGCTGAAACAGGGGTTCCTTGGCAGTCATGGAAACGGGTACGCGATCGCCACGATCAAGAAAAAAGGGTGCAAGTGTTAACACCTGGCGAATGGATGACCCCCGCAGGTGCAGTTTATCTGTGGGAAGGAGTTGCACCTTTGCAAAAATCTGCTCCTTTACCAGATAACTTTAATCGTCATGTTTTGGGATACGGACATTTGTGGTTATTTGAGGATTGAACGAAATGACAATTGAATGGTTGATTTGTCGAGAACCTGTTCATATTGGCGGTGCAGATAGCAGCAGTCGCGGTAATAATAATCCTATATTTCGCCTTCCTGACCGCAGCCCGGCGATTCCAGGTAGTTCCCTGCGCGGTGCATTGCGAGAACACGCCGACAATGAGAAGGAATTTCAACCTTTCGTTTTTAATTGGTTTGGGGGGGATAAGAATGACATGACTCGCGGCAATATTTCTCTGGGTTGGGGATGGCCTGTATGGTGGCCCGTTCATGTTTTGGGTTATGGCAATTGGTGGGTGAGTTGCCCCAGTTGGCTAAATAGATTTCAGCAATTATGCCAAAAGCCACCAGTTAATTTAGCAAATAACCAAGTGTATATCACCGAGCCGCAACTTAAAAATAAAACTGTTTATCTGCGCTGGCTCAAGTTAACCAATGTGCAATATTACGACAAAAATTTACCTGCTCCTAATCATGCAGAAGTACTCCAAGAGCGACGGATTGTTGTGCCAGATGACTGTATTAATTTAATTGTGGACATGGGTTTAGTACGTCAGCCCAGAGTCAGCCTTTTAGATGAGCCAAATGAGAAAGGAAGTTTAGTAGGTAATTTATTTGCTGTTGAAGGAATTCCTCCACAAGCAGTGTTTATGATTTCTTGGACAACCAGAGGAGATAAAGTTCAAGATTTGGAGAAGTGGCAGCAATTTTTAAGGAATGAACATTATCTTGGTGGGTTGTGGAGCGTTGGTTATGGACGAATTTGTATTTCTCCATTTGCAGGCGAGGAGTGAATTATGCCCGTAAGCTCTTATGAATTAGATAGAGAAGTTTTTCAACTGTTGAAAACAGGAGTTGAAAAATTAAAAGATTGGCAAGGTGCAGCCAGTGGTATTGCTGATTATGTGTCAAGTTGGGGAATGGAACGCTTCTGGGCAATGTCGCGTTCCCCTGTTTTAAAAGATGGAATAATACCCGATGCAGAAGCGGGTTCAGACGAACAACGGCGTTATTTTGCTTGGGGAGTTGCACGGGTGGTTTTGTGTAAGATTGTAGGTAATGATTTAAAAATTGAGCCGGAGATGACAACGGCTGACTTTCAGGATAGATTTAGGAATTTAAATTTTAATCAACAGGTATTATTAACGGATTTATTGATTGAAATCGCTGATACGATCCAGTTTTGGACAATGCGATTAAAAGATGTTCAAGATAGGAATGATTCGGTTTAGATGGCTGAAGACTTGATGTTAAGGTATTGATAATTTTAGGTTGGTAATTAGTAATTTAAAGAAGCGAAGCGGGTAAAAGGCTTCGCTTCTTTTTATTTTGGTATGACTTGGTTTTCGGTACTGAAGGATTTCAGCACCTTTTCCTCTTTAAAAGAGGTCGCAACGTGATGCATTGCTTATTGCTCGATGGATGTTATTGTTTCAGCACCTTTTCCTCTTTAAAAGAGGTCGCAACGGCTATTTGCAGCAGCAATAGACTTTATTCACGGGTTTCAGCACCTTTTCCTCTTTAAAAGAGGTCGCAACGAAACAAGAAACGAAGCCGATATATCTCACCCAGGAGTTTCAGCACCTTTTCCTCTTTAAAAGAGGTCGCAACTTAACTCTTTGTCAAGCAATGTTAAGAAGTTTTAATCAAGAGTTTCAGCACCTTTTCCTCTTTAAAAGAGGTCGCAACCTTCTCACCAAGCCATACTGCGGGGATAACGTGACGTAGTTTCAGCACCTTTTCCTCTTTAAAAGAGGTCGCAACCTCCGAAGCTGCTAAATTTCTAGGTATTCTCAGATTTGGTTTCAGCACCTTTTCCTCTTTAAAAGAGGTCGCAACTATCAAAGATGCAGTCGAAGCTGAAGAAGCTGAGAAGTTTCAGCACCTTTTCCTCTTTAAAAGAGGTCGCAACGATGAACTAAGAACGTTGTACAAAGGCAAATATAGTTTCAGCACCTTTTCCTCTTTAAAAGAGGTCGCAACGCTACGTACACTGAGCCGTCACATCATCGTCAAAGTTTCAGCACCTTTTCCTCTTTAAAAGAGGTCGCAACAGTTATGCGGTAAAGTTATTCAGTTGATTCCACTAAGTTTCAGCACCTTTTCCTCTTTAAAAGAGGTCGCAACCAATGCTCTGGATTCATTCGATAACAATAGCGAAGTTTCAGCACCTTTTCCTCTTTAAAAGAGGTCGCAACGAGTCCATCGCGGCGATCGCCTCCAACATTTTCGTTTCAGCACCTTTTCCTCTTTAAAAGAGGTCGCAACTCACCCTGATTCAAACCCTTATCCTGCCTAGTGTCCAGCCGCCATTTGCGCGGAACCCGATAATTATCACTACAATCTGCCAGAACTGCACAGGTCTAATTCTCTGAAACGCTTATGTGGTCTACGTCGCGGATGACAACGAAGTTTCGTCATTTCAGCCATTTCTCCTGATCCGCGCAACATTGTCAAAGGAATGATCAACACCAGACCTGTTGAAACCCCAAACGCTTCAATGTCGCTTCCACCTGTGGATCAAATACAGTAACTAAACAAAAATCTTGATGTTGTCGTACTGCATAGCCAGATGGACGGTCTTCAGAATTACCACACCAACAAGGTCGATTTGGATTGGGATTGTTTGGGTTATCTGCACTCCTGCAAACACCATGCACCAAATTCTCCCACAACTTTGTTTTTCCTTGCCAGATACTAATAATGCTACCAGAAATTTTAACAGGATTAGACAAAACAGATATGCCATATTCCTGGGCTAAATTCCGAATCATCCCTTGCAAGCGATTGATTAACTGATTTAAAGGTTCCTCTAAATTTGCTGGTGTGACAGTAAATTCACTACCCCGGAATCCCCGAAAACGTTCTAACTCATGGGGAGGTCTACGCCAACCAGCACCAAGTCCACCCAACCTGCTGGCTAAGTTTAGCAATGCACCAATTAACGCTTGAAAATTGCTATGACAATCGACATTAATTAGCCAAGTAGAGTGAGCATCTTGAGCCGGGATATTAGTGTATTTATCACGCAAATCCTGTCCAACTAGTGCTTTCTGAAACGGCAACAAGTAACTAGTCAAAATCAACTTAGCGGGAGAATTCAGTCCACCAAAAATTTTCTTAGTTAGCTCCAGGGCATTTTCCTTTCCTAACACAGAAAGAGCCAAACGAGTGAAATAGCCACGTAAGTTAGCACGCAACACTTGTGGACTCCAGCGATATTTACCCCATTGATTTTTTTTGTTATCTTGCTGTTGCACACAAGGTTTCATCCCTGTTAGTCTAATTTCCCAATTTCCTGATGGAATTAATGTCGCTAATCGACCAAAACCCGATGCTGTGCCACGTCCTATCCCTTGATGTTGCAGCATTTCTTTTAGTCGAGTTTCCAGCCATTGTTTTTCTTGGCTTTGTGCAGTTGTGAGATTACTTTTGAGTAAAACTTGCAGCGAGAATTTATTTGAATTAGGTTTAGGTGGATGCTCCGGTACTAACTGCCATTGTATGCTTAAATGCTTACTTTTCTCATTAAAAACTTGCCAATTTTGTTGAGCGTGTAAGGGAAAGGGTTTGAGCGAGTCTTTAAAAAAAATACTTTCAAAGCGAATCTCGCGAGGTCGCCAACCACTCAAATCCTCAGTGATTAAACTTTGCCAAAAATCCCTTTCATTGCTTAGTAAACCTTCCCATTTCGCTTTTATCCACTTTAGTAAAACACCTCTAATGCTTGAACCAGGAATGCAGGGAACACCACCGATTTGAGCGGGTAATATACCGCCTTCAAAAACACTGCCACCTCCCACCTGAATGGGACTAATAATTTGCAATCTATCAAGCCGAACAGTGAACTTTTTTGAGTTTTGTAGATTCAGGTCATTCTTCCAAGCCTTAATAACCTCTGGCTTGCCACTGCCTTCAATAATATCTTTAGTTTCAGGTGTCCATCCTCTTTCTTGAGTGTCTTCAACTGTGTACCACTTAGGTAATGTTTCTGGTAACGGCAACATGAATTTTTCCTATTAATTTAAGAAGTTTAAATGTTAGAGCCACTAGTTCTAAATAGGGCGTTTTAGTTGATATTTTTGCTGATTAATAATGGTCAAATCTTGATAAAAGGCTTTGGTGCTGAAGAGAGCGACAAATTTCAGCACCTTTTCTCTTTTAACAAGAGTCAAACTTATTTCCAGCCTTTACTATGGGTTGGGTTCATTTGTTTCAGCACCTTTTCTCTTTAACAAGAGTCAAACCCAAAACTCCTGAATAGGGTGTCAGTTATCACATTTTGTTTCAGCACCTTTTCTCTTTAACAAGAGTCAAACCTTTGGTCTTTATTCCATCAATGACATCTACGACTATGAGTTTCAGCACCTTTTCTCTTTAACAAGAGTCAAACATATCGACAGATGGCAGCGAAGAGGAAAAAGTTTTTGAGTTTCAGCACCTTTTCTCTTTAACAAGAGTCAAACTCGTTCCAGGAAACTGCCTGGAAGTTTATCTGAAGGTTTCAGCACCTTTTCTCTTTAACAAGAGTCAAACTTTTCTACTTCTGCTCAGCCCGATGAAAAAATTCTCGTTTCAGCACCTTTTCTCTTTAACAAGAGTCAAACCTGATTGCAAAAAAGTATTTCCCTTATACTTGTTCGCGTTTCAGCACCTTTTCTCTTTAACAAGAGTCAAACCTTTCTATCGAGGAATTGAAGAAGATAAATTATAGTTTCAGCACCTTTTCTCTTTAACAAGAGTCAAACCAGTTCTTCCTCGTAGACTATCTGAAGAGTGGCAGAAGTTTCAGCACCTTTTCTCTTTAACAAGAGTCAAACGCAAACCCCAACAGGTTCCATCTGTACTTACTGAATAGTTTCAGCACCTTTTCTCTTTAACAAGAGTCAAACCAGTATTTACTGGACTACGTTCTGGAAAAGCATTCCGTTTCAGCACCTTTTCTCTTTAGCAAGAGTCAAACCCTTGGCTTCTACAAGCCTTGTGGTAAGAGCATTTTACACCCCCCAATTTGTGGGTGTCAAATTTAAGAGCAAATAATTCATAAAAATTCTCAATAAATCAACACCACGGACACTTCAAATCCTTACCAGGAAAGGCATTTGCGGCATACAACGACAGAATAAGGGTTTGAGCGATTCCCTACATCCCCCATAAAATATCACAAAGAAACAAGAAAACACTCCAAATGTCGCTTACTTCCAATTGAACATTATTCTTTGATTGCTCTGTCTCAACTGCTCAACCAACTCCTCTCTCTCAGCGCTCAATTGCTCCAATTCCTGAGCTAACTGCATCCCCCGTTGCAACCGAGTACCCAGTTGTTGCTGTTGCAAACGTTGGATTTGCTGATTTATGGTAGCTAGGCGATCGCTCTGTGTGCTAATCGTCTTCTCCAGTTCAAGAGCCGACATGCGACCAGAGATAGCATCTGTGCAACGAAAAGCGATGCGGCATGGTAAGTTATCCCGTAAGTCAGGAGGAAGTGCTTGGGGGTCATCTTTAGTCCCAATTTTTGAGTTCTGGCAATTTTCAAATCTCCACTGTTACAATCAAACCCTGAGGCTGATTATCCTCAATTGCGACGCTACCTCCGTGGGCCTCCGCTACCATTTTGCAAAACGTCAGTCCAAGACCAATTTGAGAAGAACCGCTCAGCAAGCTTCCTGGCTCATATTTGTCAAGAATGGATTGTCGCAAGTCAATGCTTGTTCCAAAGCCTTGATCGCTCACGCGAATAACTGCTTGTCTTAAGGATTCAGAGGTGTCTGGGTAGTTAATCTCAAGCGCAACATTGCTTCCAGGAGGAGACGATTGAATCGCATTGGAAAGAAGATTATCTAGCAAGCGATGGAATAGATTTGCATCAATGGAAATCCAACGCCTTTTTTTTGGTAAAGTGTTCACCAGGCGTATTTGTTTGGAGTTGGCGATCGCCTGAAAATTCGCCACCACCACCTCTGCAAGCTCATTGAGGTCTACCTCAACACGATTCAGCACCAGTCTACCAGACTCCATCTTCGCCAGTTGTAACAAACCGTTGATGATGTTATCAATTTCTAGACCAGCCGCATGAACCATTTCTACGCGTTCCCGGTCTTTTGATTCCAACTGACTTTGCAGCAGTAAGTGACTCCCTAGTAGCACAGTAGACATTGGTTGCCGTAAATCTTCGACGACCAACTTCGACAAGTCACGCCGCAAGTTGATTGTCGCTTGCAGTGCATCGTACTGTTGTTTAATTCGCAACATGGAACGGACACGGGCACGCAGTTCCAGACCATTGACTGGTTTGGTCAAGAAATCATCGGCTCCAGATTCTAAGGCTCGTGCCAAATCTTCTTTAGAATCCAACGCCGTTACCATAATAATTGGAATCGGTTTCCAGTTGGCATTTGCTTTAATACGACGGCAAGTTTCAATCCCATCCATCTCTGGCATCATCACATCGAGCAGAATGACATCAGCAAGAGTGGTATCCAAACGGCTTAGTGCTTCTTTGCCACTATTGAAGTAGGTTATGTGGTATCTTTCACGACGCAGTAGCAACTCAATCACCTCAAACCCATTCGGCTCATCATCCACTACCCACACAGATTGTTTGCGTTCCATTGCAATAATCCTTAAATGGTATTAATAATTAAGTTTCAAATTGTTTGTTGGAAAGATATTCGCCAATTTCCCCGACTAACTGCTTCAAGCTGACTGGCTTTGGTATGTAGCTATCTACACCAGATGCCATGACTTGTTCGCGATCCGTTACCATTGCAAATGAGGTTAAGGCAATGATAGGGATGTGAGCAATTTCTGCATCTGCCCGAATCTGGCGAGTTGCTTCTAATCCATCCATTTCTGGCATCTGCACATCCATCAAAATCAAGTCGGGACGCTGTGCCTTTGCTATCTCTACTGCCTCTTTTCCATTATTCGCCAGTATAATTCTATAACCGTACGCTTCTAGGTATTGGGTGATGGTAAAGATATTTGCCTCATGATCTTCTGCCAAAAGAATGAGGGGAGGATGGGCGGATGAGAAAGATGAGGGAGATGAGGGGGATGAGGGAGATAAGGGGGATGAGGAAGATGTTGCTGTGTTATCTGCCTTTGTCCCCTTGTCCTGAACCTGCTGCCAAGGGAGTGTGATTATGAACCGACTGCCTGTGCCAACTTCGCTTTCGACACCTACGCTACCGCCGTGTAGTTCCACAATTCGCCGAACCAGCGACAATCCTAGCCCTGTCCCAGCATAACGGCGGGTGTAGGAGGTTTCCACTTGAACAAAAGGTTGAAATAAGTTGGGTATACTTTCTGGAGCAATGCCAATACCAGTATCTACTACACTAAAGTGAATGAGTTCGTTGGTTGGATCTGTGTGAACTTCAATCCAGACTTCGCCACGCTCTGGCGTAAACTTCACAGCATTACTTAATAGGTTGATCAGCGCTTGTCGAATGCGGCGCTCATCAATTTCAATTTGTCCGAGTCCATCTGGTACTCGCGCACTGAGGTGGATATTTTTGCTGAATGCTTGCTGTCTGACGAAACTGAGGCTGGAGTCACATAATCCCCGGATAGACGTAGGAGCAGTTTGCAGTTCCATCTTGCCAGATTCAATTTTGGCAAGATCGAGGATATCATTAATCAGTTCCAGCAGGTGCTTACCGCTTTTATCTAAGGTAGATAGGGATTTGCGCTGTTCTTCGGTTAGAGGTCCGCAGACTTCATCCTGAAGTGCTTCTGTAATCCCTAAAATGGCGTTGAGTGGAGTCCGCAGTTCATGGCTCATGTTGGCAAGGAAGCTACTTTTGGCGCGGTTGGCAACTTCAGCAGCTTCTTTTGCCTCGCGTAGATCCGCTTCGGCAAGTTTCCGCTCGTACACCTCCAAAGTCAACGCTACAAAGTCAGCGATCGACCCAACGAAGTTTTGCTCAGACAGTTCCCACTCGCGCGGGGTTTCAATTTGTTCATGAAACACCATTCCGACTACTTCACCGCCAACCCAAATGGGGGCATCAATCAGGGAGACTATGTTCTCTGGTTCTAACAGTTCATCCCACAATTCCTGTACCCGTGGGTCGGTGCGAGTGTCAGTGACATTAATAGTACGGGCACTTGCCAGCGCCTTAAAGTATACAGGATAATTTGAGCGATCGCGTTCCATCCCTGCTGAATGTCTCTGTTTGCTGCGTTCGTAGAGGTTTACACATTTTAGTTTGGTGCGCTCATCGTTATGCAGCCACACGCTCACTCGCTCTACTTCTAAGGCATTCGCTGCTTTCTCGGTAATGACTTTGAATGCTGTTTCCAAATCTCCGTCTGCGATCGCCCTATGATTTGCGAGTTCTGCGAGTGCTTGACTATGCTGGCGCAGTCGCTGCTCGCTTTCCATGCGCTCTTGAATTTCTTGCTGTAACTCTTGAGTTCGCTGTTCTACTCGCAGTTCTAAGTCTTCATTGGCTGTTGCTAGTGCGGCAAAGGATGTGTGTAACTGCTGCGCCATTTGGTTGAACGACTCAGTCAGCATTTCCAATTCATCGATGCCTTGCACTATCACTACTGTTTCTGGTTCCCCATTGGCAAAATCTGCGTTTGTTGCTTTTTGTGCTAATTCTTTGGTAGCTCTGCTTAAACGGTGAATTGGTTGAGCTATCCAACGAGAGGTGAGAATCCCTAGCACTGTAGCTAGTCCAAAGGCTCCGATACAAAGTAGGATTGTTATTTGAGTATTGCGAGTAATCTGCCCCATGAAGTCTGCTTCTGGGACAACCACCACAATCAGCCAGTTCACATTCCGGGAACCCTGCAACGGTCTGACTTCTAAAAACTGCCGTTTGCCCTCAAACTGAAATTCTAGTTGCTGTAAACCTTTTATCCGGTTAAGGTCACTATATTTGGCTACTAAGTATTGACTAGTTGCCCGAGTTAGGGCATCCTGACTTTGGGACGCTACTATCCGAGCTATTTTACCATCTTTGACCTGGAATGAGTTTTCGGGTGTAGAGGATGCTACCAAAAGTCCTGAGCGTTCTAGGAGCAAGACTTGCCCCGACTTACCCACGCGAACCGAATCCAAGTATTTATCAAATTGGGATATGGGTATAAAGGTGCTGGTGACTCCCAGCAATTTGCCTTGCGAATCATAGACTGGCTCAGCCGCAGCAATGTTGAAAACTGGTTGGGCGATGCTGGGAAAAATCGGACTAAAGCTGAATTTTTTGTTTTTTACAGCAGTTTGATAGAAAGGGCGCGATCGCACATCGAAGTTTTTGATCACTTTAAGCAGCTTGCTGCGTTTTCCGTTGTCATAATCGACTTCGTATTGTAAGTTGTCCCCATTCGATTTTCTAGCTCTTCTGAGCACAAATTTGGTATCACTCACCCTTTCCATCGATAGATATTCACCCTGTTCATTACCAACAGCAACGCCTATAGTCGATGGCTCAAAGATTTCTAACTGCTGCACCATGTATGGCTCCCAAGCTTCCAGATTCTGCATATTTAGCAGCCCAAAATCAATTGCTTTCTGGTTGCTGCGAAGCACCTGACTCGATATTGACAGATAATTCTGTAGTTTCTCCTCGACTCGATGAGCAACTTCACGACGCAATTCACCAGCTACATCATTGACTGCCTTCTGCCCGTTGCGAATTGATAACCATGCAGTCAATCCTACAGCTAGCGAAATTTGCAGCAGAAATGGCACCACTAGGATGCGACTTAGCGGTACGCCTTTCATTAAGGGTGAAAGCCAACGTTGCCAAGGATTTTGGATCATCTGCCTATTTCACTCTCCTTTTTTCTAGAAGTGAGAGCGGCTTATTTATTGCAATGTTTATCTTAATCTCATTGCATCTTAACCCAATATTGCCTCAGCATATGAATGACATTATTTTGCAGGTTCTAAGCTGTAACGCACCATTTCCCAGTAAAGTGCTTAATGAGTGTCGTGAACACATCCTATAAATTTAAGGTTTTTTTTATAAACAGCCTTTAAGGATTTGTAATGCAATAACCGCGCAAGGAAATTGCGCGGCAATGCATCTTTTTTCCCGAAAGCCATATCTGAAGATAGCATTTATAGTTCTACAACATCGCCTTTTATAGAGGCTTGTGCTAACTTTTTTCCTTCAGTCGGTAGCTTCTGTTGTTTCAATCACTGCTAAACAAACTCCAGAAGCTAAGAGTACGAACATCATTGAGGCTACATAAACCATGACTAGGAACTGAAGTGCTGTTTCAAAGGGGATGTAGGGGTTCATGAGATGGTCTCCTTGTATAGTTGTGAGAGGGTCTATAGGTTTTAATGGTGGTGATTTAAATCAGTTATCAGTTATCAGTTATCAGTCCTGAGTCCTGACGGCGTATGGTGGGGGATGCGCTCACCGCCACCAACGCGTTCCACGCTCTTGGTGTGGTGTTTCCCCCAAGGATTTAACTGATAACTGCGGCTGGTACTGTTCACTGTTAATGCGACTGCCTTACTTGAAATCGCCAGTTTACTGCTCTGGCTTGACCATAGTGACGTAGAGGTAATAATTCACTCTTCGGAGTTAAATCGTAGTTTTTGCCAGGAACACGAAATCGCCAATTGATGGCACGAGGTTGACGGTATGGGCGTTCAGGGGCAAGAGTGCACTCAAAAATGTTAGCGCGATATATGAGTTTGATTTGCTTTGGTTCGCCTGCTGTAACAGTTTCTGCTAAATCGTTGTTATCAGTAATTTTGAGAGAATTGGCACCTATTTTTGCGATATTTAGCATTTTCTCTGCTCCTAAGTTTCAAGTAAATATGTGAAGTTTCCGTTCGAGCAACTTTTTTAGAAGTTGATGCCCTTTTGAGAAGCTAATCTTGTGTCACCCATCGCGCCACTAAGCGCTCACGCTCTCCATCAAATTCTTTCACCCAAATCATTGAAAGTTTAGGTTGAGCCTTTCTGCTATTCTGAGTTAAAGTTTTTTCTGACAATAAATTTGGCTGGGCTGGAGTGAAAAAGAGAGTTTCAGTGTTTGAGATTTTCATAAATAACTCCTTTTAGTTTCGTTATTAAGATAAGTGTTTATACGCGGGATTATCCAAAACCATTTTTTATCTGACTACATCCACCAATAAGGACGATTTATTCTTTTTCTTGGGATTTGTTGTGATTGAATATCGTCGCATTCCGTCAGAATATTTGTCTTGTTTAAAACATTGGGCAAGTACAAATCAAAACTAGGTTTCTCATCCTTTTTAAGGAAATGCTTGGTAGATAAAATTTCAGGGATTTTAGTTATTGTTAATTCATTAATCATTAGTTTTATAGCAGGAAGTTTGTATTTAAATAACATTGTTCCTCTCCTTATTCTTTATAGGGGTCAGTGAAATAAACTTATGCACTTATTCAACAGGACATAAGTGAATGCCACGCTTGTTAAGCCTCACTTCATTCGTTCTAATTTCAGTTTCTGCCATTAACTGTTTATGGTCGCTCCAGTTAAAGTCTGGCAAAGTTCAGGTATTCAGCTTAGGTGTTGCTAAGCTGTCGTGCATTTAATTTGCACAATTTGGGCGGGCTTTCCAGCCCACAAGACTTTCATTAAAAGAAGATGTGCAAATTGTAGGATTTTCCGCTTAATGATCCTTGCTCTCGTCCCTGAGTCCAAAAGGACACGCGCAGCGTGTTGGCTGCGCCTGCGCTTTGCACTTACGCTCAAATTCCCTCATTCAGAATTCAAAAAAAAGGATCTAAGCCGCCCAACTTCGGCGGATCTTGTTGGGGTACTTCACAGAGATTAAAGGCGGAAGCCCAGGGTTTCCAGCCGTGGGTGAGCTTACTCTGCTTCCTCTATGCCAATGCCCAGTGCCCAATAGCTGCGTTTCAACTGTTCCGAAAGCGCATTAATTTGCTGGTAAGCCTTTTCGGGAGAAAGCTTTCCATTGGTCTGTAAATTGGAGATGTAGCTGACTCGTGTTGCAAATTCTTGTAGGTTGGCATTGAATACTACAGCCTCTGGTGTGAATTTACCATGATAGCGACGTACAGTGTAAAGAAAGTTATCTGCGTCTGACTGTTGTTTCATAACTTACCCCCAATGCTTTGTGGTTGTTGTCTTGTGTATCGTTATCTTTAAGTTTCGGTTTTAGAAAGCGGTTATGGGGTGAAGATTGATAAGTTATCGAAACAGTTAGCGGAAACTTAAGCTAATCCCTGTTTTCAACTGCTCCCAATGCTTTGAGCGTTGCTCGTTGAGCTTGTGTTAAGCCAGTCACACCTGTAATATTCATCCCTTCGTAGGGTCTATCTGCTCTCAATGTTTTTAAACACTCACCAGTGTTGATATCCCACAGCTTAATTGTCTCATCCGCGCTGCTGCTAGCCAGGAGATGACCTTGCGGGCTAAAACTTACGGATAAAACCTGGCTGGTATGTCCGTGCAAAGTTTTAAGGCATTGCCCAGTACCCACTGCCCAAAGTTTTATGGTTTCATCTGCACTCCCACTGGCGAGAGTTTGTCCATCTGGACTGAAATTCACAGACAAAACATGATTGGTGTGTCCTTGTAGAACTTTGAGACATTGTCCTGTCTCAACATCCCACAGTCTCACGGTTTGATCTGCACTACCACTAGCGAAAATTCCCCCAACCCCTCTGACTAAAGGAGGTTCAGGAGGTAGTGGACTGAATGCCACAGACATCACCCAGTAGGTATGTCCTTGCAAAGTTTGGAAGCACTCCCCAGTATTGACGGAACAGAGTTTTATGGTTTGGTCTGCACTTCCACTGGCAAAAAATTGACTATCTGGGGAGAAGCACACTGAAAAGACGCGTGAAGCGTTTGCGAAGCATGGTGAGCGAAGCGAGGCATAGCTATCGGGCAGGGAATCGCCATGTTCTTGTAGAATTCTTAGACATTGTCCTGTCTGTACATCCCACAGTCTTACAGTGCAATCAATACTACCACTGGCAAGAAATCGTCCATTTGGGCTAAAAGCGACAGACGAAACTTTTGCCGTATGTTCTTGCAAGGTTCTCAGGTGTTGTCCTGTTTCCACATCCCAAAGATTGATACTTTGGTCAGCACTTCCACTGGCAAGGATTCCTCCGACTTCCCGCACTTTAGAGACCAAGCCAAAGGCAACTGCTGAAACTTGATTTGTATGTCCGCTTAAGGTTTTGACACACCGTCCTGTTGCAATATCCCATAACCTCACCAAGTGGTCATGACTTCCAGATGCAAGAACCCCCTCTTCTTGCCCTGAGTTAACAACGGGGGGAAGGGGGGGTATGCAAAAACAAACAGAAGACACCGGATTGGTATATCCTTGCAATGTTCTCAAGCACTGTCCAGTTTCGACATCCCATAGTCTAACTGTTTGGTCATCTCCTGCACTGGCAAGTACTGCACCATCTGGACTGAACTGGAGCGATCGCACATCATTTGTGTGTCCCTGTAAAACTCGGATACACTGTTGAGTGTTCACATCCCACAGGCTGATCATCTGGTCTGCACTTGCGCTGGCAAGAACTAATCCATCTGGGCTAAAGGTGATGGATAAAACTTGACCAGTATGTCCTTCTAACGTTGCCAGACACTGCCCTGTTTCGATATTCCACAATTTCACAGTTTGATCTGCGCTACCAGTGGCTATGATTTCCCTTGCTTCCCCTGCTTTAGCGATGGGGGCGATTTCAATACACTGCACTTGCTCCGTATGTCCGTACAAGGTGAGAAGAGTTTCACCTGTTGTTGCATCCCATAGCGTGACAGTTTCTTCCCCGCTTGCTGTTGCTAAGATATGACCTTGCGAACTGAAAGCGACACACTGTACCTGATCGTGTTCATCCTGTAATGTTATTAAACATTCTCCCGTTTCGATATCCCAAAGGCTCACCGTATTATCTCTGGCTTGACTGATAAGTATTAAACCATTGGGAGCCCAACAGATAGACAGGGCTTGACTGGTATACCGTTGCAATGTTCGCAAAACTTGCCCGGTGTTCACATCCCAAAACTTTACCGTTTGGTCTTCGCTTCTAGTGACCAGAGTTTGATTGTGGGGATGGAAAATGACAGACTTGACCTGATTCGTGTGTCCTTTAAGAGTCATCAACAGCTGACCATCTCGCGCTTGCCAAAGATAAACGTCACCGTTGTCATCGCCAGTTGCTAAGATTTCTCCATCTAGGCTAAAGGCAATTGCTGACACGCTACCAAAGATTTGTGTGAAAACAGACTTGGCTAAATCAGCATTGGCAAAATTGACTTTATGCAGAATCACTCCTTGGAGGTCAGCCTGCCAAATCGACAGATGCGAAAAATCATAACCACTCAAGTCACTTCCAAGATGAGAAAGTAAGTTGAGAATATTCCCAGCGAAATAGCCGGACTCATGAGAAGCTTGCTCATGCTGCAACGAAAGAATTTCCAGCAATCGCTGTTCAATCGCTTTTTTGGTTCCCAGTTGACGTAACAATTCAGCAAGCACGGACTTGACAATTACTCTTGATTGTGCATATCGAATGTAATTTTTGGCAGTTGCTTTGAGAAGAGCGTGAGTTGTGAGTGAATTTTCAGGGTATAGGGTAGAAGAGGGTTCCTGTTCCCTTTTCTCTGTTATTTGTGCACAAACTTGTTCAATAAGTTGCTCGGTGACATACTCCATAATCACGGGTTGCTGAGTAAACCCAGCAAAGCTTTGCTCAATCAGAGAGCGTCGTAGTAAGGATTCTACGGTTTCCAAGAGCTGATGCTTGAGTAACTTGGGGTAAATGTCATCTTCGAGTTCAACAAATGAAACTCCCTCGCGATTGATTGCTAACCAGTACATCACGCCTTTTTCTGTATCACTCAGGCGTTCAAACTGTCGGTTGAGTACTGCACGGATGCTATTGAAGCTAGAAATCCCTGCTTGTAGAAAAGCCGTAGTGTCACCAGCAAACAATTCCTGAATAGTTGTGGCAACAATTTTGAGTATCAAGGGATTTCCACTATACCGCGAAATCAACTGCTGACTTTCTTGTTCTGAACAAGCAAGTCCCTTGCTTGTCAATAATTCCTGAGCTTCTGACTTGAGTCCTGCCAATTGTAGCACTCGCACAGGGAGGGATTCTCCGGCTAAAGGAGCAATCACATCGGGATTTTCTCGGCTAGTCAGCAGTAGACAACTTTGATGTGCAATTTCTCCCACGCGCCGGAAAAATCCATTGTAACCATTGTACTGTGTCTGCAAGTTTCCCGCGTACGTACCACTTTGCATCAATGTTTCTAGATTGTCCAACACAATCAAGCAACGATGCTGTCTCAGATGCTCCATGAGTTTGGAGAGTTTGCCAGCTTCTGTTTCGGGTAATTGAGTCGTCTGTTGAGGAAACAGAAACTTGAGCAAATCGTCCAAGAGTTCGGTTAAGGGGGGCGCATTACGGAGACTTCGCCACACGACAAATTCAAATTGGTCTTGGATCTGTTGTGCCAATTTAGTAGCCAACGTGGTCTTACCAATTCCACCACTCCCTCGCAGTGCTACCAACCGACAGCGTTCATTATCAATCCATTGCTGTAATGTGGCAAGTTCTTCTGTTCGACCACAAAAGAAAGAGACATCAACTGCTTCACCCCAGTCAGTCAGAGGATGTGGGGAATGTGGGGAAGAGGATGGAGTTTCTAGAACTTTCTGGTTATTTGTTTGTCCCCCTATCTCCGTGTCCCCTTGTCCCAAGACCTCCTGACTCCTGACCCCCATATCCGAATTTCGCCTTGCGCCTGTGAAATCTCCAGGTTCCAGTTGCAAGTCCACAGCTTTAAACACCAAGGCCATTGAATCCTTATCAACTCCCTGACCCCGGAGAATTTTCCGAATTGTTGCTGGGTGCAGTCCTTGACCTTCAACAAGTTGAGACCGTCGAACCAGCTCTTGAACAGGATAGCGTTCTATTTCTAGCTGACGCATCCGGTTCTCTAGCTTCGCCTGTCCTGTATTGCTAAGTACAACACCTCGACTTCGTTGTCCTGCGGGCAAATCCATCATTTTGACTCGGTCGCAAGTGTCAACAATATATCATTTTGACACAAAGATAAAAACACTTCGTTAACTTGTCTCTAACTTATTCTTCTTAACCCACAAAAGCAGGGTGTGCGATGGAAACTAATAACAAAAGAAATGAATGCAATACATTTTTGTTCTGTTTAAATTTATTACCCATAGGTTAGTACAATGATGAAAACTTCTAAAGACTCTGTAACTACATATCTGCAAGAAATTGGTCGAATTCCATTGCTGACTCATAAGCAGGAAATTTTCTACAGTAGACAGGTGCAACGGTTGCAAGCGTTGTATGAAGTCAGAACAGCTTTGGCTAGTCAATTGGATCATTCACCTACCTTGGAAGAGTGGGTCAAGCAAGTCAAAATTTCTCTTGGTGGTGACTATGCGCTCAATGTTACAGAATTACAAGAGGCGATCGCACTCGGTGAAACTGCCAAACGCAAAATGATGAAAGCAAATCTACGGTTAGTGGTTGCGGTTGCCAAGAAGTATACCAAGCGTAATATAGAACTGTTAGATCTCGTCCAAGAAGGAACGATCGGCTTGCAACGAGCTGTTGAAAAGTTTGACCCGAAGTTGGGCTATCGGTTCTCGACCTATGCTTATTGGTGGATTCGTCAAGCAATCACCCGCGCTATTACAGAACAGAGTTGCAGCATCCGCTTACCAAGTAACATTAGCGAGAAGCTCCACAAACTTAAAACTCTTCAATATCAGTTATCTCAAAAGTTAGGACGATCTGCCACTGCAAAAGAACTGGCTCAAGCCTTGAAGATAACACCTCAACAGTTGAGAGACTACCTCAGTTGGGAACGCCAGATGACCTCTTTAGACCAGCAAATAGGAGATGACCAAAACACGGAACTAGGAGACTTAATAGAAGACCCGAGTCATTCACCAGAACAACAAGTCATGCAATCTTCTTTGCGAGATACTGTAAACCACTTGATTGCAGAGTTAACTCAAGAGCAGCAGATGGTTCTGACTTTACGTTATGGATTGGCAGACGGACAATCGCTGAGTCTCAAAGCAATTGGCGATCGCCTCCACATCAGTCGTGAACGCGTGTGGCGACTAGAGGAAACTGCTCTGAGAAATCTCCGTAAACATAAGGCAGATATCGAAGGTTATTTAGCAGCAAGTTGAGTAGCACAAATTTTCCGATACCGATTCTCACGGTTGCTGCGCTCATCAGTTATCTTTTGATGTTTCAATTCTTCAATAGAGCGCAGCACGTACTTATCAGAAAACAAGAGCATTTTCAAGGGCTACCTTCAAATCTTTCCAATTTCTTGACATTGACTATCTACATTTAAATTAACATATGAGATTCAAAGAGTTGAATTTATCAGGCTCAAGAAGACTTCAAATGATTATCAACTCCTGAAATCAATGGCAAATTTTTGGGCAGTTTCTTGAGTACTCATTCTCCTCACACTCAATGATGCCAACAAGACAAAAAATATTTTTTTGGAGGACTGAAATGAAAACTTTTTCGTTGAAACCGATGATTCTAAAAATGACAAAACTTAGTTTAGCTGTTTTAGCTACAACCTCTTTGTCAGTTATAACGACTGCTTGGAACAAACCTGCTGTTGCTGCCGAACAACCCAGAATTTTTAGTGTAGCTCCTGGAGTCGCCAATAATGCTCTTAACGGGAATTGGAGGTTATCTTGGCGCTACGATGGAATACCTCATAACGCTTGGCTCCACATGGATGGCAACTACGGCAATATGACAGTTAATGCTATCCTTCCCAATGGAAGACGAATTGTTGCTCAAGAAACTATGAGGCTTATACCAGATGGTAATGGCTTTATATTGTCTGGCACTAACCCTGTTTACCCAGGAAGTTGGAGACGAGACTATGATTATAACCCCGATTCTTTTCGGATTTGGGAAAACAATAATGGTTCGTTAATTGTTAGTGATTGTAGCAGTGGTGCTTGTGTTCCAGTAAGTATAGTACATCAATTGTACTAGTACTTGGCTTTAACAGTTATCAGTTATCAGTTTCATCGCTTCCTGGGAGAAACACCACACTAAGAGCACCGTTCGTCAAGAGACGTGCCGTAGGCATAGGCGTTGGTGTCAGTACAACCACACCATACGCACTGCGGCTGGTACTGTTCACTGTTTTAACTAATTCGGCGTAAGTCCCCCACTATAACGGTACTCCGTGAGCGTGGCCGGTCTTGCGCCGGACAGTGACGAAAACATCCCCGACTGACAATAACCACAGGTTATTTAAGAAGTGGGGTGGTTGAGAAATTGTCAATCTCTGTGGTCGGTAGTCGGTCAATATAGTCTTCAATAATTTGAGTAATCGTCTTTTCCTTATTTGCGGCATACATCCGTATTTTATTCAATCTACGCTCGCTAATCCTAATATGTAATCCTTTAGCTTTCATGATAAATATGTCTACACAAAATCTAAACATATGCTATCATAGTCTTATCAGCGCTCCCACTGACCAGAAAGAAAAAGGTACAAGCCCCTAAATTTATTTATGGAAAAAGAAAAAACGTATTTCATCGAGTAGGCGCAAGAAATACGGCGTCCGCTGACTCAAGCCCCTAAATTTATTTATGGGGTTCTTACTTTTGACTTTTGAATGCGTGACTTTTGACTTCCCCGTTCGCGGAGCGTGTCCGTAAGGACTCAGGGGCTGACCACTCGACACAAACGAACTTGCTTGCAAGGTGTACAGTGCGAACGCGAGTGCGTGCCCGAACGCGAGTGCGTGTCCGAAGGACATAGGGCATACGTTGGGAACGGTACAGAACCATGACAATTGGTAGGGCGTTGCACTGAGAAAGATTGCATCAATGCATGAAACCATCAGTGCGTAAAACCAATATGTAGGGTTGTACAGAACTTCGGTTCCTTGTACAAAGACTCCGTGGGGCCTGACTGAGTCTCGCTCACTGCCTGTGGAGGTATCGGAACGTGGATGTTGCTGTATGACTTGTTCTTGGGGCATCGCGGTGTACAGACCAATGAAGCAGGAAATTTCTATGAGGCGACTTGTAGAAGCCTCCACCATAACGGTACACCGGAAAGGTGGTGGGAGAACGTCACGCTATTTATCGCCGGCTAGCCACATACTTTCATAAGGTGCAAGATGGATGCGTCCATCGGCTAGTGTGAGGAGACTTCCTTCAGCGAGCAGGTTGCGTACATTTCCACCTAAATCGCTATACTGTAGCAAATCGGCTGTTACCGACTGCTCGCTTTCATGGAAGTTTGCCAATAGCAGCAGTCGCCCTTTTGGATTCCGACGCAACAGCGCAAAGACATGGTCGTTATCAGTCCACATCGGCTGAATCAGCCCCAAATAGTGTAAAGCAGGTTCATATTTGCGGGCTGCAAGCAAATTTAGCAGTCCCTTGTAGATCCGTCCCACAATGTTTGTTGAGTCGTGGCGGCTCTTCGCTTTTGTCCAGTCCATCGGCGGTCGATGCATCCAACGGTTATCTTCAGCGTTAGTAGAATCGCTCAGGTAGGAGCGATCGTTGAACAGCCCAAGTTCATCACCCATGTAGATAAGCGGAATACCACCGTAAACCATAATTATGCTATGTAACAGTAGGATGCGGCGCACCGCTAGGTCGATTTCATAGTCATCCTGCTTAGCTACTGCTGCTTCCAAACCCGCTAGCGATGCAGTGGTCCCACTAATACGGGCATCGCGGGTGACCGGATTGTACTGGAAGAGAGCACCTTTGGCAAACGATCCGGGGAATGTATTGTTGTAGAAATCGATGAGAAACTGACGGTGGAGGAACCCATTTTCACCAACGGCTGCTGCATCTTCATCGGTTATCGCCCAACCGATATCGTCGTGGTTGCGGATGTAGGTGATCCAAGTGCTGCCCAACAGAACACGCGGCATATCATGGAGCACATGGGTCATGAGTGTTACCTTGCGGGTGGCAAGAGTACTCCAGAGTAGCACCATTAGCTGATTGTTGTATGCTAGCTCACACTCTTTCCCGACGGTATTTTTAACCCCTAAATACGGGAGCAAGTATTTGGGCGGCGTGATTGCTTCAGCCTTAAAGATAACTGCAGGTGCGACGACTCGCATGAGACCACGAAACGCCTGGATCAGCAGATAGACCTCGGGTTCGTTCTGACAGTTGGTGCCCATTCGTTTCCAAATAAACGGCACAGCGTCAAGCCGCAGTATATCTACGCCTTGATTTGCTAGGAAGAACATGATGTCTAGCATCTCTCGAAATACAGTAGGATTTGTATAGTTGAGATCCCACTGAAACTCATTGAATGTTGTCCAAACCCAGCGTCCAGACTCAGCGATTGCGGGATACCAGCTGAAGTTGCCAGGGGCAAAGTCAGGGAAGACTTCTGGGAGCGTGTGCTCGTAGGCGTCGGGAAGGGTACGATCTGGGAAGGTATAGTAATAATTCAGGTACTTCTCCTCTCCAGCGATCGCCCCTTGCGCCCACTCGTGTTCTTTTGCAGTATGGTTGATTACCAAGTCTATACATAGGCTAATGCCACTCTTATGCAACTCGCTTGCCAGCGCTTGCAAGTCTGCCATGTTACCCAGTGCAGGGTTAACAGCGCGGTAATCCATCACAGCGTAGCCACCGTCGCTAGCACCAGGACGCGCCTTGAGCACTGGCATGAGGTGTAGATACGTGACTCCAAGTTCTTGCAGATAGCTCACCCGCTCGCGCACTCCAGTAAGTGTACCTGCGAAAAGGTCGCTGTAGCATACGTAACCTACCATGTTCGGTTGCCCAAACCAGTCTGGTGTGCATTGTCGTTCGAGATCGAGTAACCGCAGGGGTTCAGGTCGTGCGGCGTAGGCATCGACCATTTGAGCAAACAAAGCCTCAAACTGGTGGTGCCAATCAGCAGCCTCACCATAAAGTTGCACTAATGGTAAGTACAAATCCTCGAAGTAGCGCTCTAAACGGATCAAAAACAGGTCAACATCCCTTGGTGCACAGCGTGCTGCCAGTGCAGGTGCGAGACGCTGTGTCAATGCCTCAAAAACGGAGCGCGATGCGCTAGACATTTGTAGCAAATTATGCATGGGTAATGAAGCAAAGTATACACTATAGAGGATGGAGTATTTAAACAGCGATTGCAAGGAAACGCATCACAGCCCGAGCAGAGGGAGTTTTCAGCAGTGACCAAGTTTTATCACAAAGATGCTACCCAGTAAAAAAGCTGAGTTTTCCGGCAAAGACAAACGAAAATCTGCTTCGTGCTGAATCTGCACTGTGAGCCTCTGAGCCGAACAGTCTAGTAGATCCCCGCCTCCTTGGCGATCGCTGCTAAGAAAATGCAAGTGGTATCCTGGTATACTGACTGACTTGACATACTCTGGTGTCCAAAAGCGCTACAACGCGGGTGGCTACAACCGAGGTTAAGAGCGCAGGCACTGAACATAGAATGCAGGTTCGACCTTCAGGGGTAGAAGGTACGGTTAAGCCTCCGGGGATTGGAAGACCTCAAGAACCATTGGTCGTCAACGCTCTAACTAAGCAGTAACCAAAACGGAGAGAAACCAGCAATAATCGACAATCCGAAGAGTCTGCATAGATTTAAGTAGGATTAGTTTACCCCAACCAGAGTTCCATACTCAATAGCCTTGAATCATTCCCCGTTGAACTGGTGTGAGATTGATCCGACCTCCACAAACTGTGAGCTGATCGTTGAGAGTCAACGAGCGGTAAGCATTAGGAGGTGTAATTTTGAGTTTAGATGAAGTTGTGCAGGATTGTCCTGCAGGGATACGATTGAAGGCTGCTTGGAAATAGGCTTGAGCACCAGGAGCTAGGGTGACAAGCTGTGGCTTTGCACTATAGAAATAAGTACTCTGTGTCCAGTTAATCTGTATTCCTTTGATTGGCTGATTTTTGGCGTTTAGTAACTCAAGCCCCGGATACCCTTTGAGAGCACAGGTTGAGGATGAGGTGTTAGTAAAAGCGTAGTTCACTGCTCTATTGCCAGCTCCTGCACTAGAGGACACAGGACGTACCGATAACTGATTACTGTGGCAACGTTGAGGAACTTCGGCTTTAGCAGGGTGAATTGCAACGGTAATAAAAGGTAAAGTCAAGAAGGAAAAACTTGCAAAAAATAAAATTGTACGATTCATTTGATTTTTGACTTCTATTAATGAGAATTGATACTAATTACTACAAAATTTTCGGTTTTACTGTCTCTTCTTTGAGATGTTTCAAATTCAATATGTAGAATATGTCTCGTGCCTTCATCAGAACCTCCGCCAAAGGCTTTTTCCCCTGATGAAAATTTTTGTGGTGTTTCTGGTACTCACTTTTATCTTTCGTGGGGGTTTGGGGGAGCTATAAGACCCACGCCATAATTTTTAATTTGGCGTGGGATACATGGACTCCCCCAGGTTAATTTAAGGGGTTCGATGCCCCTTAAATTAACAGTTAATAGTTGATTTGTGGTCAGTAAAGTCAGTATAATACTGGAATGCTGACACTTACCCACCGTTACCGAATCTATCCTAGTGCAGTTCAAGAACACCAGTTCATTGAGTGGATGGAAATCTGTCGAGGAGCGTATAACTATGCACTTCGGGAGATAAAAGATTGGTGCCTTGGTCGCAAGTGCTTGGTAGATAGATGCTCTTTGGAAAAAGAGTATATCCTTCCTGCTGACTTGAAGTTTCCTGGTGAAGTCTATCAGCTTAACAACTTGCCAGAGGCTAAAAAGAGTTTCCCAAAACTTGGTGAAGTTCCTTCTCAAGTTCTCCAACAAGCCATTAAGCAGTTGCACGTTGGCTGGAAATACTTCCAACGCATAGGATTTGGCTTCCCCAGATTCAAGAAGTTTGGACAGTTTAAATCGTTGCTGTTTCCTCAATTCAAGAAGAATCCAGTAACGAACTTGCATCTGAATCTTCCTAAGATTGGAGCAATTCCCATCAACCTGCATCGACCTATTCCCATTGGGTTTGCGGTCAAGCAGGTACGAATCTTGAGGAAAGCAGATAGATGGTATGCCTCTATCTCCTTGCAATGTGATGTTAGCATTCCTGATCCAACTCCTCACGGACATCCCATTGGAGTGGATGTGGGGCTGGAAAAGTTCTTGGTAACCAGTGATGGTGTTCAAAGTAAACCGCCCAAGTTTTTTAAATCTCTGCAAAGTGAGCTGAAATTGCTGCAACGCAGACTGGCGAGATTACAACGGAGGTCGAAAAACTACGAGAAACAACGTCTTAAAGTAGCCAGACTTCACCACAAAATCGACAACACGAGAAAAGATTTCCACTTTAAGCAAGCCCATGCCCTTTGCGATGGTGGCGACATGGTCTTCATGGAAGACTTGGATTACCGAACCAGCGCTAAAGGAATGTTTGGGAAGCATATGCTCGATGCTTCTTTTGGTCAATTTAGAACCATCGTCAAGTACGTGTGCTGGAAGAGAGGGAAGTTTTTTAGTGAAGTTGACGCGAGGGGGACTTCTCAGTTGTGTCCTGAATGTGGTGGTGAAGTCAAAAAAGACCTGAGTGTGAGAGTTCATGATTGCCCTCATTGTGGATATAAAACTGACCGAGATATAGCAGCAGGTCAAAATATCAGAAACAGAGGAATCGAACTAATTAGTACGCTGGGACACAGCGGAACGCAAACAGCCTGCGCAGACGATCTACCGGGGACTGGTAAAAATCAGTCTAGGCAAGTGTCGAAACCCCGTAAGGGAGTAACCAGGAAATCCAAAATGTGAGTTTTGGAAGCCCACACTATACCGCTTGCGGTTAGTGTGGGAGGATGTCACTAGAATTTACAGTTGGCTAGTATGTCTTACAGTTTGTCCTGCTGCCAATGGTTGCACCAGTCAAGATTAGCCAGTTAAGCTCTAATTTAAGTCAATTAAAGAGGTCATAGTGAACTACCTACACGCTCCCTGAGTACAGGTACAGTGTAGGCTTCTGACTTCATTATGCGTTGTCTAACGATATTGCTCAAGCAGCTTTTTTTGGTATGTTCCCGTCAAAAGATTCTCCTTCAAAAGGCTGAGTCCCTACTTCTGGATAATTATCATCATTCGGGCTGAAAATTGTGATGGCAGCTTCCGAAATATATTCAACCATTTGTCCTAGTTTATGCAATAAAAACATGATTCTTTCTCCTAAATTGTTGTTGAAAAGGGATTCAGTAAAAATTCACAAGGGGAGTTGGCTCCTGAATCAACCTGTGTTTTGATTAAGCACTCAAACCCAATGAATTCAGCAACACAAGTAATTTTTGTTACTTTCAAAGAACACAGTTAATTTCAGTGTAGAAAGCTGATGTCAAGAACTTGGAAAGGTTTCCAGATCACTTTTAAGAGAACTGGAGAGAGCGTAATTGAGCTCACTTTGGATATAACCCGGACAAAGAAGCGTTTTGTACTCACCGCGTTGTAAGATGAATTCCGAGTTTTGCGATTAGGTATACCGTTATTCATAATATGTGGCAAAATCTTATCTCTTACACACTTGGAACGCTTGCTGCCTTGTTTCCAATTGCCAATCCTATAGGTGCAGTGCCAATTTTTTATAGCTTGACAGCAACCAATACTCCACGTTACCGCCTTCAACAGGCGCAAAAAACAACATTGAATGTTGTTGGTGTACTGTTTACTTTTTTGTTAGTCGGTAAACTTATACTCAGTTTCTTTGGGATATCACTAGGAGTCCTGAGAATTGCAGGTGGTTTAATCGTTGCTCATACTGCTTGGGAAATGGTAACAGTTCGACAACGATTGACGACTCAAGAACACGCAGAAGCAGCGGACAAAGAAGATATATCTTTTACTCCTATGGCTGTGCCAATGATCAGTGGTCCTGGAGCAATTGGAGTGGTGATCGGACTTTCAACCAAAGTTCATCAGTGGATTGATTACCTGGGCTGTGTGATTGGTATTGCTTTGTTAGGAATCTTGATCTACGTATTTCTTGTTCTTGGAGAACGATTGATTGAAAAACTGGGGCAAACTGGCATAGGAGCGCTTAATCGGATACTAGGGTTTTTAATTCTGGCAATAGCTGTGCAACTTATAACCGAGGGTATTCTAGAAATCCTCAAGACATCTGCACCCAGTTTGCTAAGTTAAGGAATTCAGTTTGCTACATTAAGCAATTTGTTGTTAGTACTGCGATATCCTTCTAGTACATCGGAAATTGCTTTCATAGTTTCTTCTCCTTTTTAAAAAACCTCATAATATGCTTAAATAACTGCGGTATTTGTGGAAGTGGCTTGTGCGTTATCCTGTAGTGTTTCAAAAAGTTCTTCACGAAGTGCAAAACTGGCAAGACCATCGATTGTAATGATGTACCTTCTCTGAAACTGTTGAACTGCATTGATCGTCTTGCGTCCGTAAAATGGTTGGTCTAGAGAAATGTTTGTTCCCATGATCCAGTTCAATTCTTCATGGAGAACGTTCATCTCTTCCTGCATTTTTGCCATTGTCTGTTGACCGACAACACCATCTACCGTGAGGTCGTAATCCACTTGAAATTTCATAATTGCCTTTCGTGTCGGCTCATCGGTCAAGTCCGACTCATCCTGAGAGATGGGAAAGTCAAGGTCATTACTGTTGAGATGGCTTCTGTAACCTAAGCCATTCAGAATGCTGCGGATCTCGGAATTTTTATAGTTAGTCATGGTTTAAAAATCTCACATCGTGGACTTGATAATTTGAGTTTCTCGCTTGTTAAGGTATTTGTGGGTGAAGATGGATAACTTAAGGTCAAAGATAAGGAAAAACATCGCTCCACATGGGGTTGAGGGAATAGAATTTACTTACACCGCTACATCCATACCCCAAGTCTTTAAGTTTTCTCTAACTTCATCACTAACTTAACGTTGTTCACCCATACAGCTTTTTCTAGAGTGCAAATTGGAATCAATGATGCACATCGGCAAGGTGCAATCTTTCCAACTTGTACTCATGGAGTCAAATGATGATTTCTTTATCTCTTCAAAAGTCTGAACCTAAGACCAGTTCTTTGAATGTTGTTTGTACGCGCTCTAAAAAACAGAAACTAGTTGGTAGCTGGCAAATTGTAGACGGTAACTTGGTTTGCCAGTGGAATATCTGCTATTGACCTGTTTAAGATTTAGCGAGCAAATAGCACAAAGTTGAAACTAAAAAGGAAATTCACCATGATCACGCATCAATTAGACTTACTACAACCAATACGGCAAAACCTTGACGCTATTGAAATCAATAATCTTAGATTGGCGCAGTTTTTGTGCAGATTTATCCCAGATTCCTGTCCGTTTGAACGCAACATCAAACTATTCGGTAACTTGATTGTCCACATTCCACCCTTATGCAAGCTTAATCCTCTGTACGAGCAATTGATTGGCTTGCGTTTTCGTGCTTTGTGTTATCTTGCCGAACACTCATCTTAGATGTTTTTTATATGAATGAGTTTTAGGAGTTAATTAACCATGACCGACGATTGCCCTGCTCCCGCACTGCTTTCCCTTGCAATCACGCTCTAAGGTACGGCATTCACGCATTCAAAGTATGCCCTGAGTCCAAAAGGACACGCTGCTTTGTAAGTCCTTACGGACATATAGCCCAATTGGCAGACCAAACCCTGCAAATGAGATTAACGTTCACTCATGGAGAAACCCAAACTTGGCAATTGGGTAAAGGGACGGTGCAAGCGCTCAAGGAGTTGGTAGCAGTTAGTTGACACTCCCACACCTAGAAGGTGTGGGATTCTTGAAGACTAAGCCAAGTCTCCAATATCCCATAAGCTCAATTGAGTTGGCGGGTTCCCAGGCACACCGCGTTTGCCATTACTGGCACGGTGTAGGTTTTTACCCAACCTCCCACGCCTAAAGGACGTATGTGGGTTCTTGGATCACCCACATACTCGTGGGCTTCCGCCTTTAATTGCTGTGACTGTGCAATCTAAAATTACCTTAACTTCACTCCTAAGTTATCCATCTTCACCCACAAAGACTTTATATACAGGGAATATTGCAATTAAGAACATAGCTTAAAGAACCACACTTGTTCTACAGCTTGGTAATCCTTCGCCTGTTGAAAATTATCTTGGTAGGTCGTTTATGTCGTATTCAAAATCAGTCCGCAAGCGTGGCGTTATCCTTTCTGCTACAGGTTGGGACAAATTTCAGACCTGTAAACGCGAGTGCGAGTTTCGGGAGAATAACGCTAATCGCTACACTTATGAAGAACTTAGCGATCGCACTGGTCTATCATTACATACCATTTCTCGCGTGATCGGGCGCACTGAAGCAGTGGATAAGCTTTCTCTAGAATACTGCTTCCGAGCTTTTGGATTAGAGTTGGACAAAGCTGACTATACTCGACCAAGCGAAGTTAAGGCCGTTGATTGGGGCGAGGCAATGGATATCTCTGCGTTCGTGGGTCGCTCAGAAGAACTTATGCAATTGCATCAGTGGGTACTGATAGAACAGTGTCGCTTGGTAGCTGTGCTGGGAATGGGCGGAATTGGCAAAACGGCGTTTGCCCTTAAGTTCGCCAAACAGGCGCAGCATAAGTACGATTATGTCAAATGGCTTTCACTCTCCCAAGCTCCATCTTTTGACACCTTGGTGGCTGAACTAGTATCGTTTCTTTCAAATCAGCAAGAGAGTACAGCCGATATGGGACGACTGATGCATTATTTGCGTACCTCTCGTTGTTTGATCGTGTTTGACAATCTAGAAACAGTTTTGGAAGCTGGTCATCCAGGGGTTTATCGTCCGGGTTATGAGAGATATGGTGAGTTACTCCGGGTAGTGGGAGAAACTAGCCATCAAAGTTGTCTGATTTTGACCAGTCGAGAAAAGCCAGCCGAGATTGCTGCTATTGAAGGGGATCTCTTCACAGTGCGTTCCCTAAAGTTGAGTGGTTCTAAAGAAGCTGCTTTAACACTCATGCGAGCAAAAGGACTCGTGGGAACTGAGGCGCAACAGCAACAACTGTGTGAGTACTACGGTTATAACCCTCAAGCAATGAAGATTGTCGCCACTTCAATTCACGATCTGTTTGACGGCGACATTGCAGAATTCCTCAACCAAAATACCATAGTTTTTAATGGGATTCGTCGCCTACTCAAGCAGCAGTTCCATCGCCTCTCTAAGTTGGAACAAAGCATCATGTACTGGCTTGCCCGTAATCAGGAATGGACAACGATTGCACAGTTACGCTCACAAATTGTGCCTACAGTCTCCGCAGCCGATCTCTTGGAAGGGTTAGAGGGGTTGAATTGGCGATCGCTGATTGAGAAACAGTCTAGGTGCTACACCTTACAGCCCATGTGGATGGAATACGTGAGCGAGCAACTAACCCAGCACATGGATACTAATTTGACCTCTTCTTGGGCTAAAGCCGCGTAATCATTCAACGTACTTATACCATTAGTACTTGCTGACTTACCTTCGCTGGTAGTGCTTTGTATGCCTCATGAGATTGCATGAGACGAGCACACTTGTTATATCCTAAATATCCCCAGCCCCAAATCCAGTGAGTACGGATTAGATAATTGGCAGCGTTGTAAAGATTTTTTGAGGCAAAACATAAGGCATCTATTTCCTTCAAAAATCTATGCCCTGACTTGATTATATGCTTTTCAACTAACTGCATTACTCATCTGCCTGAGCTTGAAGTTCTGCAATTAGCTTCTCTGTTTTGCGCTTGGCACGACGCAGACCATACAGACGTGCACAAAAGCTGGTGATCATTGCTGCCAAATCTTGCCTTTCAACTATTACCCAAACGATAGCCAATTCCATATACTGTTTCAATCAAGTTTTGTGAACCTGCTGCTTTTAACTTCTTCCGCAAATTGGTTATATGAGTTTTGACTGTTTCTTTCCCAGCTAATTTGTCATAATTCCACAATTTGTCTATAAGTGATGAGCGAGTCAAAACCTGGTTTTGGTTTCTCAGAAAACATTCTAATAACATATATTCTTTAGGTGTTAATGATAACCGCTTGCCCCGATAAGTGACGTTGCAGCTACCTGGATCAAGTTGTAAATCACCATGAACTAATATTGATGGACGAGTTTCTGGAGTTCTACGAGATAAAGCCCTAACTCGTGCTGCTAATTCTTCTAATTCAAAGGGTTTAACTAAATAATCATCAGCCCCCGCATCTAGTCCAACCACTTTATCTGCGGTTGTGCCTCGCGCCGATAGCATCAAAATGAGAGCGTTATATCTAGCAGTGCGTAAACGCTTACACAAGCTAATTCCATCTAATTGCGGTAGCATCATATCTAATAGAATTAGATCATATTGAGTAGATTGTGTATATTGCCAACCCTCAATTCCATCATGGGCTATATCTACAATGTAATGCTGATGTTTCAAATCTTCAGCTATGGGTTTAGCAATGCGCTGCTCGTCTTCCACTATCAAGATTCTCATATTGTTACCCAATTTGAATAACGATATTGCCAAGTCTGATCACTTATATGGGAGTTTGTGACAAAGCCCTTCGGGACGGGTGTAAGGAGTAAAAACTTTTTTTTACCGCACCCTACACTTTTTTCTGGTAAAACTGTATTGTTGCCGTTCCTCCACACTTGTCTTTGTTTATCTTCTACCCAATTTCCGGCTCATACCAGGCAAGATAGACCTTTTTGGCAGTAACTTAGAGAACGTTGTTGTCCGATCTGAAGGTTGAGAAAGAAAAATCTTTGCAAATTCTTGACATTTGCTGGCTACAGTTAAACCAACAAATTTGGATGGCGATGCGGGTATTTGACACCGCCTGGATTGGAAGATGGCATAGTGACAGACTCATCAGAACAATCAAACTCCGCACAAAAACAAAGTTCTGTCTGGTAACATCCTTCTAAAGGGTGAAACTTACTGCTCACGAATGGTAATTAAGTTAGTCGTTAACTAGTTAAACTTGCCTGGTCAGCCCCTTCGCTTAATTCACAAGGTACCTGATATCTTGCACCTCACCGTACAAACGCAGGCAACGTAAAAATATGCCTGAAAAAGCTACCTTATTTTGATTGGCTTTTATCGCAAAATCAAGGGTTTCGGTTTATTACTGAGTCATGAAGTTACATCAATTTTTATTGGTGTAAAATGTAAGGTACGGCATTCGCTCGTTCAGGCATTAAAGACCCCACACCCCCTAAGCCCTGAGTCCTTACGGACACGCTGCGCGTTCACGTAGTGTGCGCTTGCGCTTACGGGCACGCTGCGCGTTCGCGTAGCGTGCGCTTTGCGCTTACGGGAATTCAAAATTCACGCATTATCAATTCAAAATTAAGAAGTAATCCGGGTTAATTCTTTTTTGAATTTCCCTAGTTGAATTTTGAATTTGAGCGCAGCGAGTGGGGGCTTGAATAATGAAGCGAGTGAATTTTTCTACCGACCTTAATAAATTAAGGGGCTTGAAAGCCTTGAACAAGGTAAATTTCATTCCAAAATTCAAAGAATTTAAAATTTTTCTTTTTCATTATTTCTTAATGATTTTTGAATCAGTACCTTGTGAATTTTGAATTTGAGCGTGATTGCAAGGGAAAGCAGTGCCCCTTGGGCAATCGTGGGTCAAGTAAAAAATAAGACTTCTGTGACATCCTCTAAGGAAGGCTCAAGCTGGTGTTAATAAAGTTGAAGCGTTTGTAAGAAACACTCTTAGCTGATCGCCACAATTATTTTACTATTGTTTAAGCTTTTGTAAACAGCGCCTGAGTTGTGGTTAGGGATGCGGAGGGCAAAACAGCTTTTATGAACAGGTGGCATCTGAAATCATGGTTCTTAATTGGCAGCGCCTTGAGTGTGCTTGCCTGTGCATTACCAATCGCAGCTCAAGTCGTTCCCGATAACACACTGCCAAAAGCAGAGCAAACGCAAGTCACAGGCAATCCCAACTTCCAAATTGACGGTGGAGCAAGGCGGGGGGGCAATCTGTTCCACAGCTTTCAGCAGTTTTCCGTACCCACCGGAGGTTCTGCCTTCTTCAATAATGCAGCAGATGTACAGAACATCCTGACACGAGTCACAGGTGGGTCAATTTCTAATATTGATGGCTTAATTCGGGCAAACGGTACAGCCAACCTGTTCTTGCTCAACCCAAATGGCATTTTGTTTGGTCCTTCTGCCTCTCTCAACATTGGCGGTTCCTTTGTGGCTACGACTGCCAATGCTCTAGGCTTTCCCAACGGCGAGGTGTTCAGCAGCGATGCGAAGAGTCCGTTGCCTAGTCAATTGCTCACCGTTAATCCCAATGCTCTGTTCTTTAACCAACTCACGCAAAAGCCAATAATCGTTCAATCTCGTTTTGACGAGAGGGTTTTCAATGAATCTAGTTTTAACGGCACGGGTTTACACGTTCCCCCTGGACAAAACCTATTGCTCGTGGGTGGAGCGATTCAACTAGATAGTGGAGAGCCATTTATTCCCACAAGCCCCCCTGGACAACCCATATTGTCTTTTTTATTCACCCCTAGTGCCAGAAAAAATGTTCAACCAGACGGTGGATGGTTAATTAGTCCGGGAAGCTATGTCGAGTTAGGGGCTGTAGGTGGGGTAGGAACTGTTGGTTTATCGACAGCTAGCCCTGATTGGCAACTGACGATACCCGATGGAGTGCCAAGAGCAGATATCTCCTTCAGCAATGGCAGTGGTATTGACGTTAGGGGAGCCAGTGGCAGTATTCGATTGCTTGCCCAAAACATTGATATCAAAAGAAGTTTACTTCAGATAGGGATTCCCTACGATTCGAGGTTACCCGATACCCAAACTGGAGATATTGATCTGAATGCAACTGGCTCTATCACACTCAGCCGGAGCCGCTTGGGCAACGGGTTATTTGGAGTGGGAACTATCGGTAGCATCAATCTAAGTGCGGGCGATCTCGTCTCTTTGGATATCGCTGATGTATCCAATGTGGTACGCGAAACTGGTGTCGGTAACGCTGGCAGTATCAACATCACCACGGGGTCGCTTTCTCTCACGGATGCTGGACTGAGTTCCGTAACGTATGGACAGGGAAATACAGGCAGTGTGAATATTAATGCCCGCGATACCGTCTCGTTTAAGAGCACTTATATATTCAATCGAAGCGAAACTGGTGTCGGTAACGTTGGCGGTATCAACATCACCACGGGTTCTCTTTCTATCACCAATGTCTCTTACCTGATGAGCGACACTTTAGGACAGGGAAATGCAGGCAGTGTGAATATTAATGCTCGCGATACTGTTTCTCTCACGAATAAGAGTGGACTGAGATCCAGCACTTTTGGACAGGGAAATGCAGGCTCCGTGAATATCAATGCCTACAATACTATTTCTTTGGATGACAGTGATGTAGCGAATTACATATTCTATGGCTCCGGTAACGTTGGCGGTATCAACATCACTACAGGATCGCTTTCTCTCACCAATGGCAGTGTCCTGCTTTCCAACACTTTTGGACAGGGAAATGCAGGCTCCGTGAATATCAATGCCCGTGATCGCGTTTCCCTAGACGGTTCGCCCCCCATCCCTGGCACACGCCCCAGCACTATCGCTACACAAGTGGGATCAGAAACACTAGTGGGATTAAAAGCTGTAGGTCAAGGCGGAAATGTGACGATTACCACTAGCTCACTGTCTCTAACCAACGGAAGTGGCGTGAATACCTCTACCCTAGGGCAGGGAAAAGCCGGTAGTGTCACCATTAATGCTCGCGATGTCCAAATGAGTGGAACAGCTCGTAGTTTTACCTCCGACTCCGGTGAAGTTAAGAACTTCGCTAATGGGGTGACTACCTCAGTGAAGTCAGGAGGGGTGGGGAATGGAGGAGACGTAACTATCACCACAGGCTCTCTGTCTGTTTCTGACTTTAGCACAATTAACACGAATACTGAGGGGCAAGGCAATGCCGGGAAGATCCAGATTCAGGCAAGCGATGCCGTCGAGTTTGATGGGGGGAATGCCATCAGCAGGCTTGAGCAAGGAGGAGTGGGCAGGGGTGGCGATATTGATATTACAGCACGATCTCTCTCACTGCTCAATGGCGCTCAACTTGCAGCTTCCACCTCTGGAGAGGGTAACGCTGGCAACATCACACTCAGTGCTAACACGGTAGGTTTGAGTGGTGGGGGACAAGTGCTGACCACGACGGCTAGTAACGGTCGTGCTGGTGACATCACGGTGAATACTCCTGATCTACAGCTATCAGGGGCAACCAGTGGTCTATTTGCCGGAACCACTAATGCCGGGGATGCAGGTAACTTGACAATTCAACCACAGGGCAACGGGCAAAGTGTGCGGGTGAACCTGCAATCCGGGGCACAAATCTCTGCTTCCACCTCTAGCAGTGGTCGAGGTGGAACGTTGGCAATTACTGCCCCAGAGTCGATTACTCTTACCGGGAATGGTTCGGTTATTGCTGCAGGCACCGGTGGCGGTGGTGCAGGTGGCAACTTAACTCTTCGCACAGGCACCCTCGGCATTCAAAACCAAGCAGAAGTCACCGTCAGCAGTTCGGGCACAGGCACTGCAGGCAACTTGTTTGTCGATGCCGATCGCATCTTTCTTGACAACCAGGGCAGAATTCGAGCTGACACTTCTGGCGGTGGTGGGAATATTAATTTGCTCGCTCCCCTAATTCTGTTACGAAACGGCAGTAACATCAGCACCAACGCCACGGGTAACAACATTCCCGGTGGCAACATTGGCATTGATACCCGGTTTCTCGTGGCTGGCAAGAATGAAGATAGCAATATCAGCGCCAATTCACAGGATTTTCGTGGCGGTAATGTCAGCATCAATGCCTATTCTATGTTTGGCATTCAACCGCGTTTTCAGCCGACCTCCTTAAGTGATATCACTGCCACGGGAGCGAACTCTGCCTTAAATGGTACAATCAATGTCACCACAGCAGGAATTGACCCGACTTCTGGTTTAGTTGAATTACCGATTGAATTTGTAGATCTGTCGCGGTTGATTGCTACTGGCTGTCCTGCTAACGAGGGTAACTCTTTTATCATCACTGGTCGAGGTGGCTTGCCTCCCACTCCTGAGCAGGAATTAGACGATGACGCCGAGTGGCAAGACCGACGTAGGCTAACAGTTGGTCAGCATTCCCCACAGCAACCCACACCCCATACCCGAAGCACTCACACCCCAAACCGTTCACAACAGCTCACGCCGAAGCCCAAATCCTACACCCCAATCATCGAAGCAACTGGATGGCAGAGAACTCCCAGTGGAGAAATTATCCTGGTTGCCACCACACCTAACCCAATGCTGCAGCATCCGTTAAAGGAGCCAGTTAACTGCATTGGCAGACAGTAAACTGTTTGCAGCGCTTTTCAAGTAAATAAAGCACTCTGTAGGGGCACGGCATAGAACATTGGTGTCACTCGCTTCGCTCTAACAGGACGTTCTAGACGTATCTCGTGGGCTTTTCAAGTCGTTCCTAAGCCGATCGCACCCAATGTTGTGCCTGATGGCGCTGTTGCAATTTGTACATATGGTTAAACAAACTCCAACAATATTCCTCTGGCAATCCGCAAGTGACAGCGCCCCGCAGGACAACATTAAAGTACCAGTCGTTGGGGGCGGCTTCCTCTAAGAGTTTGTTTACTACCACGTAAGTACGCACATTTTTATATACTTCTTGTTTGCAGTGGATATCTACAAATTCATGGCGGTAACCACCATGCGGAACTTCTTCTCGTTTATCTAAGTGTTCGCTTAATCGCCAAGGTAGCTGATAGAGTACACCATTCACACTCGCTTTAGGGTCTTTCACCACATCCAAAACGCCACATTTGCGACTAGGTGAAAGACGATAAAATCCAAGTCGATAACCTTTGAGTGTCGCATGACCGATGACAAAGGGGTGCGTATTTTCACCAAGGGAGCGCTTCAAATCAACAGGACACATACACGAGCCGTAAGCAAAATAGTAAAACATCGGCTCTTTCTCTTGTACTTGTTGCAGTCTCAAATCTGAGTTTACAGGATGAAGAGTTTGTACCCAAGTGTGGTGTACGTGTCCAGTCTGATTGCTCATTGATTGCGAGTATTATCGACTACGTAACATATCATATTATATCCTAGAATCAGATGCAACTTATCCCGACGAACAAACCGTAGATTTCACTGGGTGTAGAAGATCTGACTTTTCACGTCATGTGGAAAAGTCCACAAAAAATCTAACTTTCTTTCCCCAAAATTCTTGCGTCTCTCTCCTTATAGGAGAGAGAAATAGAAGCGAGGTTTTCCAGATACCGTGAAAAGTAAGCTACTGATAGGTTGTGCTGATCCGGTTCCAAGTGTTGACTATTATACGTAAATCCTCGGGTAAGCTATTTTGAGAAACGTCGTTGTATTTAACGGTACCATCGCGGCTGGTGAGGGTGTAGGTGATGTAATCAGCAGCGCCTCTTGGTGCTGGATAACTCACATTGTTGAATTCATCGCTTTGCTGTTCTAGCAATCGCTGAAACCTTTGGACTTGTTCTAAGGGAATACGGCGAACGCTACGCCCAGAATCATTGCTATCACCAATTTGAACACGAATCAGACGCCCGTCGTCGAGCAAAACAGTTTCGTAGGTTCTACCAGCAAAGCCACCGCTGGAGATTTGCCGAAAAATCACGCCGCTATCCAAAGGTAGTGGTAACTCACTTCTAGGAATGGAAATTGGCTTGCTCTGTGTATTGTTATCAGCAATTGAGCTAGCTTTTTCATCTAAAATAACAGTACCCGATTCGCTAACGCGATAAACCAAGCGTTGTTGCCCATCGCTCACACTCACCTCCCAACCTGGTACAACAACTGCGGCGCATAAAGCCAGCGGATCTGCTATACCCAAACAGCTATCGGGCCATTGTCGCCGTTCCACCTCAGCTATCCGTAATTGCGAAATTGGCACTTGTGAACGCTTAGAGGCTCGTACCAAAACTCTCTCAGCAATATCTCTCGGTAAGTTAGCATTAGGCGTTTCACCATACTGGCTTGAAAGCTGAATTCGGGAAGCTTTCTCATCAGTGACAAACACCCAACGATTTAGCCCAGCGCCTACTGTAACTTGCCAACCAGAGCCATATGTCGATTGTGTTGGTTTAGATTCAACAATACTCAGCGACCTTTGAGGTAAACCCGACTCTTCACTTGCCCGACGCAATACAGCATCTCTGACTTTTGCAGGTAATCTGGCTTCAGTGACTTCGCTTTCCTTTTTATTCAACCTAATTTTGGAACCAGTTGTATTGGTGTGATAAACCAACGTTTGGTCAGCTGCTTTAACAACGACCCGCCAACCTTTTTCTAAAGCCTGGGTACAGCTTTCATCTGGTCTTGGTAAGTTCAAACAGCCATTGCCCCAAGTCCGTTGTTGAGCTTGAATAATATTTAGTCGAGAAGTCGGTAAATTCAAGCGCCCAGATGCGTCTTCTAGAACTGCATCCTCTATATAATTTGGAAAGTTTTGTGGCAGATTTCTTGTCAGAATATAAGGATTTGCCAAGCGTACAGAACGCCCGTTCTTATCAGTGTGATAAATCCATGTTTGACTACCATTTGAAAGGACAACGCGCCAACCAGGAACTAATGCTTGTGTACAAAATTCGTCAGGATTTGGCAAATTCATGCATCCGTCACGCCAAGTCCGTTGAGTGTAATCAATGATTTCCAGTTTTCTGTCGGAAATTTGCTCTCTCTCAGATAAATCTTGCAGTACCGCAGAAGCAACTCGGCTTGGTAAGCTGTTTGTTTTAATGTTTTCTTTTAGGACTTCGTTGGCTGTTTGGGCAAAGTAGTTTGCCGGAGCTGCTGTTGCGCTTTTTATCGCTGAGAAACTGCTACCAACAGATAACATCCCAGATAAAACTAACGCTGTGAAAATTCGCGCTTGTTTCGTAGTACAATAAGTTTTTAGAGTATTTTTCATAGCAATATAAGAATCTTAGCTATAGCGAAAATAGTAACTTATATCAAGTCCGGTTAAATACTCATCATTACCCTAAGAACCCCACCCCAGTAAAGCTGCGCTTCACTTCCCCTCCCCGCTTACGGGGAGGGGATGCGCGGGGTGGGGTGCAATTAACGTGGGAATCATAACTAATTAGCCGGACATGATATTAAACGTTTGTATATGAGTTAATAGATATTAGTATGAGTCAACCGACAAAAACTAATAACTAGCAACTATGAAAAGAACAAATGGTTTTCTCATCCCATATAAGAAGAACGACTTGGGATAATTGAAGCGCCTGTTTGACGAGGCAGATGTGAAAATAGACGCTACTATGATTGTCCATTGTTCCTTATTCTCTATACTAAATTTATGCTGGGTGAAAATACCTCACCCAGAAGACTCACCAGATTGGGTGATTTGGATGGAAAAAAACTCAAAATTCCGCAGCTAGGAACCCAGAAGGAGCCACGAAGAATAAGAGCGGATTCTTGACACTCTCCGCCCTAAAGGGTCGGAGATTCTTGGTTCGTTGACTCGCCGTTAGACGACAGGGTTACCCCAATCGCCCAAGAGGGCAAATCACGCCTGCGCGACGTTCCCGTGTGCCCCACGGTACTGAGTCCCAATCTCAAGATGTTGATGCTTGCATTCACGTCTCTATCCTCCACAAATCCACAATGTGGACAGACATGAGTTCTAGTCGATAGAGATTTCTTCACCTTCTCGCCACAATTAGAGCAATTCTGGCTCGTGTTATGGGGAGTCACAGCAACTGTAACCTTTCCCGCTGTATTGCTCGTCACAACGACTCTGCCAAACCCATCAAATGGTCATATACAGTGGCACAGATGATGGAGAAATTCGCGCTCGTATTAATGCAAAGCTGTACTTAGCTGCAAAGGATTTATGTAGCAATTCTCACTTAGCGAGTTGTTTTTTCGTCATTTTTCTACTGGTAGTGGTTTTCATATCTAAGTAAGTAGGCGAGAAAAAATCAAACTATGTAAAGAAAAGTAAAGCTTGGAAACTAGCATGCGTAGTAAGCGCTTACTACATACCGTTCGGAGTTCGGCGAGGCTCACTCGAGCCGCTGATCTCACGGCGAAGCCTTTAATTATTTACACGCTCGCTACTTATTAAATACAGTTGTTGTGGAGTGAGCCTTTTGCCCGCCTTCCATCAAGAGATTTACAGTTACAGCATTTAACAGTTGTAGTATAAATCAACAAAGAGGATAAAGTTTTCCGCAAAAACCAGGAATCTTTAAAAAAGATTAACAATGATGAATCATGCTTGACCTGAGTGGGAATGCTATATGCAGGCGCAAGAGCAACTTTTGCCCATTGACCTAAGTCATTACTGATCGTTTTCTCATACAAAATTTAACTTTTCTCATAAGTAGATGACGAAAAAATTGTTGAAATGGTATAATATATTTCTATGTCGGGAAGCTCAAGCAATCAAAAAACTGGGATTTTTTGCACTTGTGGTAGCCCTAAGCATGGTAGCTGCGGTGCTGCTCTCGTTTCCCTTATATGCTCAAAAAAATACTCCTTACCGTCCGCAGATGTCTGAGTTACGGGGTGTGTGGTTAACTAATATAGATAGCGATGTGCTGTTTGATCGCAATCGTCTGCAAGGCTCTTTGCAAAGCCTGAAAAATCTGAACTTTAACACTGTTTATCCTACAGTGTGGAATTGGGGTTGGACACTGTACCCCAGCAAAGTAGCACAAAAAGTGATCGGGCGATCGCTCGACCCAGCCCCGAAACTGCAAGGGCGAGATATACTCAAAGAAATTGCGACAGTCGGACATCAAAAAGGCTTAACAGTCATTCCCTGGTTCGAGTTTGGCTTTATGGCACCTGCCGACTCACAATTAGCCAAAAATCGTCCGCAATGGTTAACCAGTCGCCGCGATGGTAGCAAAATTTGGAAAGAAGGCACCCATGATCGGGTTTGGCTGAATCCCTTTCACCCTGAAGTTCAACAATTTATCCAAGATTTAATTGTCGAAATCGTCCGAAACTACGACATCGACGGCATTCAATTTGATGACCATTTTGGCTTGCCTGCTGAATTGGGATATGACGCCTACACAGTTGCATTGTACAAAAAAGAACACCGTGGTCAAGCTCCTCCAATAAATCCTCAAGACCCAGAATGGCTACGGTGGAGAGCTAATAAAATAACTGACTACATGAAGCGGGTCTTCCAAGCCATCAAAGCGACTAAAAAAAATTGTCTTGTCTCTGTATCGCCTAATCCCCAGCGCTTTTCCTACGAATCCTTTTTAGCCGACTGGGAACAGTGGGAACGGTTGGGACTTGTTGAAGAACTGATTATACAACTATACCGTGATGATCCAGATGTCTTCGTTAAAGAACTAGAGAACCCAGAAGTGAAAGCAGCACAAAGTCATATTCCAGTGAGCATAGGCATTATGTCTGGCTTAAAAGGCAAATATGTACCTATGCAACAAATACAGACACAAGTACAAAAAGTGCGAGAACGCAACTTTGCAGGAGTCTCGTTCTTTTTCTACGAAACTCTCTGGAACGTAACTGGCGAAACATCACAACAACGTCAATCTGGTTTCCAGAAAATTTTCCCAACACCAGTTGCTTATCCGAATCTACTGGCTGGTTGGAAACCGTAACAAGTAGAAGAGTGGGGAGAAAAAGTTAAAAGTAAAAATACTTTCCTTTTCGCTCAAACTCAAAATTCAAGGTAGGGGACGCATTAATCTACACAAAACGCGCAACCCGACAACAAATCGAGCGGCATTTTTCGTGAAAGCTTGACAATTTTTTCTAAGAAACCGCTCGATTTGGGGCACTTCACGACTAATCGTGGAGCGTAGAACGAGTAACCGTAAAAGGGTTGCGCGTTTTGTGCAGGTTTTTTCCACGGGGCGGGTTTGGAAACCCACCTGTACTTCAATAAATTAATCAAGTGGTTGTATTCTAAACCGCGATTGTAATATAGCTTTTCAAAATGATCCCACTTGATGCATTTGAAGAAGGAGAAGCATTATTGACAAAAGCTGATAGTCAAACGATTTCAGGCGATTTGCATGCAACGCTCGTTTTTGAAAACCGTAGTGATAAGTGGCAGATTGTACATGAGCATATTTCAACACCTGTTCGAGATACTGCCTCAGCCGTAAGTGGTTTGTAGCTCAATGCGACTCGATTAAAGCGGGTAGCAGCAGAAGTATTTGATTGTTAACACAAGTGGAGTATGGGAACGATGAGTCAATTGCCTCAGAGCGATATTAATGATGAGGCTGAGATTAGAAACCTAACTCGCAAATGGTTTGATATCTGGAGCCAAAAAGAAAAACCGTTTACGGGTGTAGGTCTTGAAGAAGTTTTCGATCCAAGATCGGGTGAGATTCTCGTCTACGATAATTTTGATGGCGATGTGATCATTATTCGGAGTGTGCAGGAGTACATTGACACTTGGATTCCCATTATGCAGCAGCGACTCTCATATCATGAAATCAAGCCCGAAGGCGAGATCGATATCCAAGTGGACGGTAATATGGCTCTGTCTACATTTATTTGGGTGAGCAAAAGCAAGTTGAGAAATGGCGCTGATGTCAGTCTCCGCTTCATTAAAACCGGAAAAACTGCGGTGCCTCATTACTAAGCGCGTTGGTGAGCGCGCCAACGATCTGGGCGCTAAGATGCCCCAAACGTCGATTTTTCTAAAAAAATGAGTATTTATACATGGGCGATTTTTCCTCTGGCTCGGCAGATTTTTCAATCGTTGTGACCCAACCGACAATACGCAACTCATACTGCCTGGGGATCGACTGCGCCGTGTTACCGATTATGTGCAAGCGCATTTAGACACGGATTTGTCGCTTGATGACTTGGCTCAACAAGTTGGGATGAGTACTTATCACTTTTCACGCCTGTTCAAACAATCAACTGGTGAAAGTCCCAATCAATATGTCGTGCGCCTTCGGATTGAAGCAGCGAAGCGACTCTTGAGGGAAACCGATTTAGGTGTGCTGGAAGTGGCGTCTTCGGTCGGGTATAACAGCCCCAGCCACCTAGCTACTCAATTCAAACCCTTAACAGGTGTAACTCCCAGCGCCTATCGCCACACACGCTAAAAAGTAGCAAGATTCCGAAGGCGATCGAGCAGACCATGCCTACATCACTAACATTGATCGCTAGGTCTTCGCAAATCTGTATCATTTACGCACCTCCAGTTCTGCGGTTTTCACGGTAACTGTGTGAACTGCAGTCAGGTTTAACCAAATTTTCTGATTTTGAGGAGGCAGATTTTGGCTGACTCTACTTACTCTCCTTCTAGCTCAAACAGATACGAGCAATTCATCGCTTTGAATCGACTCACTACCGATCTACTTGATGAAGTAAATAATTGTGTCGTGCTGATGTCTCAAATCATACTAGCATTACAAAAACACCTTCAGCTCCTTCCAGATCTAATCATTGAATGGTTGGCTATCGTGGCTCAAAACCAAAATTATGTAACTCCTGTAAAGACAGCAAATGTCTGGATTAATGAAGTTTTTGAGAATCAAGATGCTTTATTGAAACAGTATAATCAATGCTCTATTTCTGAGTTGCATGAACGTGAGAACGCTCTATACATTTGGGCAGTGACACGAGGTTTACAGAAACAGGAGGAGTTACTCCAGATGTTGCTAAAACTAGGGTTAAGTTGCTCCGATCTTGAAGAATTGGAGCAAGCAATGGGTAATCGTAGTACATTATCCGATTGCTGGTCGTTTCTAGAATTTATATTTGTAACTAGGGCAATTGTGGGCGAGTTAAATGTAGACCTGAAGCACGTATCCGGTCTGATTGAAGCTGTAAAAATTTGCACACAGATGACCAAAGGACTGTCTCAAGAGCATTGATGTCCATTTTTCTAATAATGGAAATTCGTAATAGTGTGATACCTGAATTTTGAAAAATACCAAAATTAGAAAATTAACCTGCGGAATGTGGGTTTGAACTAATACCAAGCGTGAAAAAAGAATGCGACAGATACACACTCCCAAACCCTCGTTATGTTAGGCTTTCTTAATGCCGTACAGAGATGAAACGCTGTACTTAGTGAATTGGTATAATTCCTTGGTTTAGGATGCAAGCCAAAACGCGATCGCCCGGCACGGCACTGCGCTTTGCGCAATCGCTCTCGGAAGTAAACGCGCTCAACCCTGATTCCTTCATTCCGCACTTTTTCTAAGTCGCTAAAAAGTAAAAAGTTAAAAGAAATTCTTTTTACCTTTAACTTTTAACTTTTTACTTATGTAGTCCACCCGAAGCATCATCAGCCAATCCCCAAACGCCCAGCTAAACCGGGAGTGAGTGGAAGGAGAGTAGCAACCATCAAGAACAAAGCCAAAAGACCCAAAGCAGCGCGTGCATCATCAGGTTCGCTGATTTCATTTAAGCTGGGACGTTCTAAATCTCGTTGTAAAAACAGAATCACAATTGCCCAGTACATAGCCAAAGGATTAGCCAGAGACACTAACCCCAGCACAATTAGGGTTGCTATTGTTGTTTGTCCTGCAGTTTTGCGTCCGTAAATCGCTTGGACAATGCGACCACCATCGAGTTGACCTGCTGGCATCAAATTTAAAGCAGTAATGACCAAGCCCAACCAACCAATCACCACAAGTGGATGTACATCTACCAAAGGTGATTGTAATGCAGAACCGAGGATAACTCGTGCCAAAGTTCCTACAAGAATCGAACCAGAGAAAAACTGATTTGGCAATTGAAATAGACTACCTTGATGAGAAAGCAGTAATCCAGTTACCAACATTAATAAAGATACAATTCCTCCAGCCGCAGGTCCTGCCAAGGAAATATCGAATAGTACCTTACGGTTGGGTAAAAAAGATTCAAAACGGGTAATAGCACCAAACGAACCGATTTGCACAGCCGGAAGAAAGTAAGGTAAGCTAAGGCGGATTTGGTGACGGCGGGCAAGTAACCAATGACCAATTTCGTGAGCTGCCAAAACCACTAAGATACCGACACCAATCGGTAAAGCTTCTCGGAAGCGTTCTGGGTTGCTAAAGAAATCAAAATTCAGGAGTAACCCCCCAGTCTCCAGGCTCGTGGCGATTGTTCCCACCAGCAGGATAACAGCAAAGATTTTCTGTGGTAAGGTCATCGGACGAGGGTCATTGCGGCTAGGAAGGACAATCACCACGGGTCTACCATCTGTGTTTTCCACTAAAAAAAGACGGTATTTATCACCTACTCGTTCTCGCAAACTCGCACTCAGACGGTTATGAACCGCTTCTGGCTCTCCTCGCAAATTTCCTTTAAAGATGGCTCCTTCTTGGTAAGCAATGGTTTCTGTGGTAAAAAATGTATCAATGCCGAAAATACCTTTAATGATATTTAAGTCTTCTTCAGGTATCGGCGGGACTTCAAGTTTCAATTGTGCAGATCCTTCCGGAGCGGTGGAATTATCTGTGGGACTGGCTTGTAGTGAGGCATCAGCCTCAAGCCTTTGAGTTGCCCGTTGCCTGAGTATCGCATCCTGTCCGGCGGCTCGCAACTGTCTTCCTAAAAAGATGTATACCCCAGCGGATGCCACCAACAAGAACAATATGCCTACTATATTGATGTAAATGCCTGCGGCAAACAAGCCAAAAAACAACAACCAAGGACCCATCAATACCACCGACTGTAACCAGGCTAAGATTCCCAGTTTGCCATAAGGTCTAGCGCGATAAAAGCCCCAACCTAAAATTCCGAAAGCGGCCAGCACAATTGTGGCAATAATAGGTGTTTCTGATGAATTCAACATCTTTAAACCTTTGTTTTTGAAACCAAGCCTGAGTAAGTCAGTTGTTCAGGGATATTAATAATTTATAACGAGGCTGGCGCTTTCTTAGAGATTAATGTAACCGATGAGGAATCTGGTTTGCCTTTATCAGTGCTGAATACAGAATAGAACGAAGCGCGAAAAGCAGCGATCGCGGGCACTTCGTGCGATTGCGCTCTCTTGCGTGCCCCGAATCGCAATCGCCATGCAGGGCACTGCACTCCGCGCAATCGCCATGCAGGGCAGATCCTGCGGCTCATCGCCTTCTGGTGTAGCAAAGACGCACTTGCGTTCGCTGCGCAAGGAAGCGCGATGTTCGCACTGTTAAAAAAGCATTTTGGTCACAAGCAAGCGAATTTAAACGCAACAGAAAAGGAAATTTTTTCTTGGTTCAGTAGAGGTTTTGCTAGGTTCAAATCCTGTAAAGCTAAAAGCCAGGTTATCAAATTCAAGGCTGGCAACTACAAAAATGGTACTTGGTATCCCAAAACAACCAAAGGCTTAAAGTATGAAGCATCTCAAGCAGTCCCATATCAATGTGAATATGGCACACAGCTAGTTTACCAGCGGGGTAAATGGTTTGCTTGCTTTCCGCAAGTGGTTGAGATTGTGGGAACCGGAAGCGAAAGAGTGATTGCTCTCGACCCTGGAAACCGCACTTTTTTGACTGGCTACGATGGGGAGAACATTTTAGAGATTGGCAAGGGAGATATCGGGCGGATACAGCGTATGAGC
>NZ_CAWMYC010000067.1:0-5390 GCF_963872035.1 Scytonema sp. HK-05 | reverse complement strand
TTTCCCCCAAGGATTTAACTCGACACTGCGGCTGGTACTGTTCACTGTTAAAGCTTATCTTATATAGATTTCACCTTTTTACTTCTCTGTTTTAACCAAACAGGGGAAGAGATATTCCCGCGATCGCCTCCCTTGTGCGCTCCGCGCGTTCGCCCTTGGCGGGCACTCTGTGCCAATGCCCTTTGGGCACGCTACGCGAACGCACATCCTCATATCCGCGTTGATTTGGAGACTTGCGCTTGGAGATAGCAGGCTCAAATTTTTCCGTTTTACCAACTTTCGGTGATTGGCGATCGGGTAAGGTATGAGTGTGCAGACATATGACGAAACTCGACGCAACAAAGGTTAGCGTTACCGCCAGTATGCCTGATTCTTATCGTTTTACCAAGATTCGGTTATTTGTTGGCATTTACTAAATATCTTTAGGGGCGTTTATTTTAATTGCCTTCATGTTGCGGGTTATTATCGACGTAAATCAGGGCGTGACAGGTTTGGGGTTGGATGTCCCGCAATACTAACGGGCGCAACTGGAAACCGCTGCGCTCGAATAGGCGGTGTCTGCCACTGCCTACCGATAGACATTGGAGGAGTGGCATCATTGAATGCAGGCAGCGGCATCCACTCCGCTGTCGCCGCCTATTCGTTCCAGTTGCTGGACTTGGGTTGGGGCTAGAGGTGATTATAGGGACAAATTCGAGGTCATTTTGTCAATGATGAATTGTATAGCAAAAGATTGTGGAAACTACCCCGCCTTGGCTTCGCCTGAAGGCGGGGTAGTTCACTCTCTTTCTATTCGGGCTCCTAAAATACCTCTAGTAGTCACTCGCTTCCTACCAGAAGAAGACCTATTTAAAAAACGGCGAAGACGCGAAAAAACACGAAGAAAGAAGAGAAGAAAGCTCGGTAATCTTGTAGCGGGAAGGGAGTCAGAATTAAAAATATCATAATTATAAAACTTACAAGTCTCTTGAATTTTAAAAATGACACCATTAGCAAAGTATACTTCATATGATAGCATCTTCAACTTTTCAGATAAATTTGAACTAGTAGCGATTTTTTGTAACGCCCGTGCAGCTGCACTCGAAACTTGTGAATATTCATCTTTTAAAGTATGAATGAGGGGTTTAACTGCTGCTTCACTTCCGATATTTTCTAACGCACGTACAGCATATTCACGAACAAATAAATCTTTATCTTTTAAAGCACGAATGAGAGGATTAACAGCAGCTTCATCTCCGATCTCTCCTAACGCTTGAGCGGCAGAACGACGAACTTGTGAAGATTGATTTTTTAAAGCATAAATAAGGGGATTAACTGCTGCTTTACTTCCAATTTTTCCTAACGCTTCTGCGGCATAATAACCAACATATTTATTATCTTTTAAACACTCAATGAGGGAATTAACAGCAGCTTCACTTTTGATTTTTCCTAACGCTTCTGCGGCAGAAGCACGAACAGATGAAGATTCATCTTTTAAGGCTTGAATCAGAGAATTAACAGCAGTTTCACTTGTGATTTTTACCAAGGCTTCTACGGCTGCACAACGAACAGAGGAAGATTTATCTTTTAAGGCTTGAATGACGGCATTAACACCCACTTCACCTCCGATATCTACTAACGCTTTTGCGGCATAACTGCTAACCAATGAATATTCATCATTTAAGGCTTGAATCAGGGGATTAACAGCAGCTTCACTTCCGATATCTCTTAACCCATATACGGCATAAAGACGAACAGATGAATTTTCATCTTTTAAGGCTTGAATCAGAGGATTAACAGCTACTTCACTTTTGATGTCTCCTAACGCTTCTACGACTTTAAGACGAACAGATGAATTTTCATCTTTTAAAGCTTGAATCAGAGGATTGACCGTCGCTTCATTTCCGATAAATCTAAACGCTTCTGCGGCATAATAACGAACAGATGAATTTTCATCTTTTAAGGCTTGAATGAGAGAATTTATAACGACTTCATCTCTACAAGAAGATAATAATTGTACGGCTAAACGACGAACAGATGAACGTTCATCTTTTAAGGCTTGAATGAGGAGATTAAAATTAGCTTCACTTATGTCTTCCCTTACATTTATTTTTAACATAAATAAGCCAGAACCATATTCAAATAAATCTTTCTCTTCATCTTCATCTTTTAAGGCATTAATAAGGAAATTAATACTCGCTTTACCTTTGATCATTACTAACGCTTCTACGGCAGAGCTACGAACAAAGCTATGTTCATCTTTTAAGGCATGAATGAGGGGATTAACTGCTGCTTCACTTCCGATATCTCTTAACCCCTTTATAGCCTGACGACGAACCTCAAAATCTTCATCTTTTAAAGCTAGTATGAGAGAATTAACACTCGTATCGCTTCCGATTTTTGTCAACGCATATACGGCATATTCACGAACACTTGAATTTTTATCTTTTAAGTAACCATTTAAATATTTTTCAGCAAACTGGGAATGGGTATTACTTAACAAATCCATCTCAAGTCTTTTTGATGGCTTTTTTTTTAGAATAATATCAATTGTTTTCTGTTGAAATTTATACTGTACTTCCCCCGCTAAGAAAGCACCAAGCATAAAATCAACATCCAGCGCCAAGTGTACTATCCTTAGAGTTTGTGCTTCATCATCCAATAAATTTAAGGCAAGCGCAATTGATTCAGTCCATTTTAGCAAATTCAAATAATCTTTTTTAAATTTTTCATCACTTAATTTAGGTAATAACTCCAATAAATATTCGGCTGCATAATATTCTTGAAATAGTTGATGGGGGAATTGTAATTGTTTTTTATCAACTTGTTGAATAAAATAATTTTTCAACAAATCTTGAAGCCATTTTTTGGCTTTTTCAGCAGGTGATGTTACCCTATTCTTAAGTAAAGCTTCTAAAATTTTTTCCGCTTTGGTTTGAGAAATTATCAACCTGATGTCTGGTGATTTTTCTCCTTCCATCATTGTAAATGCCAAATGTCCCAGTAACTCTGGTTTCCATTGAAGCAGGTTTTCTGTAACTGAAAGTGAATCTCTGTTTTTCAATTCATCCAATCGTTTATCAAAAGTCCGAAATAATTTTCCGCGATTTTTGGGAATCTGCTTTTCAGTACCAAAGACCTCGCAGAACATCCTCAAAATTAACGGCGTTTCTCCTAATTCCCGGAGTCTATCATCCAACTGTCGTAACATCTGTTCACCTTGTTCAGGTAAATATGCCTGTACAAACTGACGCATTTGTTGAAGTGTTAGGGGTAGCATTTCCAGTTTATTTTCAATCCCTAAATCGCCCCCTACTGCCAAATCCCTTGTGGTAAAAATCATCGGGGTATTCGGAAAAGAATTACGAAAAATTGTCACTAATCGCCGTGAGTCATCGGATGGTAGTTCGTTCAAACCATCAAGTAGTAACAACAACTTGCGTTCAATTAACAGTTTTCTTATTTTTTCTTCATCTAATTGCAGCTCATTTTTGAGAAAAGCCCCCTTTATTAGTTCTACAACAGAACTTCCTTCCTGCCAAGAACGCAACTCTACTAATACGGGAATAACACCGAGGGATAGACCTTCCTCCCCATTTTCCATTCTCTCAAGATTACCCGCTTCTTCCCATAACAGACGTCGTAATGCTGTTGATTTTCCCGAACCTGGCTTGCCTACCAATAATACATGGTTTTTTGCGTATTTACGAATGCCTTCTAGCACAGGGTATGGAGTTTTACCTTCGTTTATTGACCGCACCTCCAAAGGCATATGAATCTGCTGCTTTTCCACAACATCTGTCTGCGTGTAAAGATGTGAGTAGTTTTGATACTCCTTGTTTCGGAGGATGCTTGAAAGATATGTCCGAAACTCGTCTTTTTCAAGAATTGTACCTTGATATTTCGGGATTTCTGAGGTGGAAACTTTACTAGACTTAATTTTTTGAGCTTGGCGACGCTTATCCCATTCCCCATTCTCTTTAAATAACCATTCAAGGTTTTGTTGGGTTTCTATGCTGTTAAACTTTAATACGAAACGCCATACTTTTGAGTTCGTCTTAGTCTTTGAGTTGATTTCTTCGCGTTTATCTTCAACAATATTCAAAACCTGTAAGCATAAGAGCGCATTCCGAATATTCTCAGTGTTTAAACTTTGATTACTGTATTTTTTAGTTAGTTCCGCCAGTCCTTTCAAAGTAGAATATGTTACCCATAACTGAGTATCTTCTTGCCAATTGGCTTTTAAATCCTTTGATTCTCCTTCACCTTCTTCCACAGACCTGAGTAAAGATTCTAGCAATATCCTTGCATGTTCTTTGCCAGCTTCGTAACTAAGATTTCGTCTCATAAGAAGTATCGCAATACTAAACCAAAAATTTTTGAAAAAGTTTTTCGCTTTCCCAAGCGCAACTTCTTTCCCAAGCACCCTATGTCAATTCTACTAGCGTTCACGGAATGCTTGGGAAATTTACTTGGAGACACATCCCAATCTTATCGTTATCGCATAGTGCAAATAGATTAAGAAGTATTGCAATACTAAACAAAAAATTTTGTGAAAAAGTTTTTCGCTTTCCCAAGCGCAACTTCTTTCCCAAGCACCCTATGTCAATTCTATTAGCGTTCACGGAGTGCTTGGGAAATTTACTTAGAGATATATCCCGACCTTAACCTTAATTGAAATTGAGGTGAGGTTAAAAAATGAAAGCTAAGAAGCTGATGGCAATTATGTTATTTCTGATTCCCCTAATTGCTGACTGGTTCATACCTGGTTCAGGAATTGTAATTGAGCTAGTCATCCTGATTTGGGAATTACTAGAATTAGAAGAAACAAAAGAGGCACGCTAACCCAATACCGTTCGGTTAAGACATCTCTTCGTTGAGGCAGCAGGGGGGCTGAGGGGCTGAGGAGAAGAACAGTCAATGGGCGTTAACTCTTTTCTCCCCTGCTCCTCCGCTCCTCTGCTCCTCTGCTTGTCTTTACGAGTAAATTTCTTATCCGAACCGTATTGCACGCTAACCAATAACGTGAGTTCAACGAACCTAATACCAACTTGGAAATCTATTTTCAAGCTAGTATTAGATCCCTACAAAGCGTAAATAGGGGCTGAAAAAGGTTATCCTATATAGATTTCAGATTTTTAATTCTCCCATTTTATCTAAATACAGAAGACTAGATTTAGTACGCAGCTACTAATAAATCCGGTTTTTACTCTCTCAAATACCAACATTGGGTCAAAAGTTGGTATTTAAGTTCTAACTGTTTTAGTTAGTAATTATGTACTAAAATGTGTCTGCTTGTAGCCTTCCCCTGTTTGGTTAAAACAGACAAGTAAAAAGGTGAAACCTATATAGGATTAGCTTTAACAGTGAACAGTACCAGCCGCAGTGTCGAGTTAAATCCTTGGGGGAAA
>NZ_CAWMYC010000066.1:0-5970 GCF_963872035.1 Scytonema sp. HK-05 | reverse complement strand
TGAAGAATCTTGGTAGGGCACACAACAGATATCGACTCTTAAGTCTGCTTTATTAACAAATTCGGACAGCTATACAAGCGGAAGTTCCCCCTAAGGGGGAACTTCCGCTTAGAGGGTGTTTATAAAATAAATCTGCCATTCTGAGTGGAGTGAAACGCAACGTTGGCGCAGCGTGTCCCCTTGGGACTCAGAATCTAGGGTTTGCATAGTAGTCGAGAGATGCAACACTTGTGCTATCGCTACGTGCCTCGCTCTGCGAGGAGGCACGCAGCGACAGCATGACAAATCGAGGTTTTTGCCGAATTTATAAACACGCTCTTAGTACAGTTTTGCATTAATTCGTAGCGTTTTGAAACGCAGAGGAACGCGGAGGAACGCGCAAAGTAACGCAGAGCCTTTCTGAAATTAATTCGTTACGAACTTGTGAAATCCTGTACTTAGATGCACCCTTTTACCCTTTAAGAGCGTGACTCCTCGCCAAAGAAGTTTAACAATTGCTCAATAACATATTCTGGACGCTCTTCAGGCATATAGTGTCCACAATATTCATGTAGATCACCACGGACATCCTCGGCAACTGCCTGCATTGAATGCAGCGGACGCTTTCCTAAACCATATTTGCCCCCCAGCGCTAACACCGGCATCTGGAGTTTTACCTTGGCGCTTTCTTTGTTGTCCTCCACGTCTTCAAAGATTGTCCGGTAGTACTCACAAGTACCACGTATACCGCCTGGAGAGGCAAAAGTACGAACATATTCGTCAATCTCAGCCTCAGTCACCGCTGTCGTGTCGTAGGCAAAGCGTGTAAAGAAATAGGTAAGGTACGCCTTCTCTCGGCCTGCAATCAGCGCCTCTGAAAGGTCAGGAACCATGTGAAATGGAATGTGCCAGATGCCTCCTTCGCGGGAGGTTTCTGGTGAGAACGTCATGAGTTGCTCAAAACCAAATCCTGGAACAGTTCCTTCAATTTGTACTAGCCGACGTACGTCCTCACGATGATCAGCTGTGTAAGCATAGGTGACTGCTACTCCCATATCGATTCCAACTAGGAAAATACGTTGGAATCCGAGTTGGCGTACCAACTGGTAAACATCTTTAGCTACGTTCTTTTTCCGATAACCGCTGGTGGGTTTTGAAGAGTCACCGAGACCTCGCATATCAACTGCAATCACCGTGTAGCGTTCGGCTAAGGCTGGCATAACTCGCCGCCACTGGTACCAGGTATTAGGCCAACCACTGAGCAGAACCACTGGATCCCCTTGACCGCCTATTACGTAATGGAGACGTACACCGTTAACATCAGCCATTTGATGGGTGAACGTCGTATCAAAAGTCGTTAAATCAGTTGTCATTTTTATACCCTTGTTGGATTATTGATTGTCAAACTTCTAAGAGGATGTCTGAGAACTCAAAAATGTCATGCTGTTAACGTAGTTCCTCGCAGAGCGAGGCACGGAGCGCCAGCATAAGTGTTGGATCTCAAAAATTAACGAGAAACAGGGATTCTGAGTCCCAAGGGGACAGGCTGCGCGTTGGCCGAGCCTGCGCTTTGCGCTTATGCTCCTGTTCCTTCGCTTCGCTCAGGACTACGCTCAGAATGACAAAATATACCGCCCACAAACTTTTCAGACATCCTCTAAAGCTACCAGTATAATTTCGAGTATGAAGTTGGTACTTTTAACTTTGTACGCCAACAAAACTTCGCTCCAACCCGTAACAGAGCCGGGTTTTTGAGATTAGTGAATCGGTGTTTTACAGCCTTTTCATCAATCAATACTGGTCTTCTAATTATTTAGTTTTCTAATTTAAGTAAGTTTTAGCAAGGAAACATCACTTAATTAAGGAAGAACTTAATCAGATTCACATTCTATGCCTGAAACTGTCCTAAGAACAGAAAAATATACATGGCGACGTTCTCTCAAAGGTAAGTCTTTCGTCAAAATACTCAGGGACGAGACAAAAATAAAGAGCCTCATAGATTTGTGGAGTGGACGTCGCAGTCGCCAAGAGCGTTCGTTGTGAACTTATTCAGAGTTCCTAGCTAAGGAGTTCTGAGTTCTTTCTTGGTCAATTAGTTCTTTGTCATTTAAACAGACTTATTGAGAATTGGCGTGGGTATTTTAGAGCGATCGCAACCTTTTTCTCTCAAATTCTCAAATTTCCTGTATTTAACAGTTATCAGTTTCATTATTGGGGGAAACACCACACCAATTGGATCGTTCGTCGTCAGACGTGCCGTAGGCATAAGCGTTGGTGGTGGGTTTAAATCCCGTGCCATAGCAGGCGTCACTGGTCACTGTTTTAAAGATACATTTGTGCTATCTATATTCTGTAATCATCGGTTGTGGCAGACAAGGGTGTGGAATGTCGATTCAGAACATCGCCAGTTTTTGCAACGGAAGCGCCAATTGTGTTTAGATTTTTTAGTGACTCAAAAACTCTCTAGTACTACTTTGGTAGTATAGCGGTTCTTATCCGGATGAAGTACAGGTTCATCTGCGTAGCCTGCGGCAAGGCTTACGCCAACATCTGCGTCGAGAGTGCGGTTCCTTAACTCTTTAATATATTGCACCCAATTAAAAACTGCTATTTTGATAGCTCAAAAGCTTAAGTTCATTCTTAACTTCCGGATATTTACTGGTTAAAACCTGCCTGAATTGCAAAGATGGACGAAGATTAGTGTCTGTTGATGAGAAGGTTTTCGTAGAGACCTTATCCACGGACGTACTGGACTTTAGACCTAAGTTGAGAGGTCTGTTAATTAGCATCCTGGTTGGTAACATTGGTGACAGTTTAAAATAGCATTGCTTTTGTGAATCAGCAAGCAATTCTACTGGAGATTAAGTCAAAGTTAAGGTACTAAATTTACCTTAGTACAGACTTTTCCAGAGAAGTATGAATGATGTGTGTAAATATTACGCAACCGCTAACTCAAAAGTCATGTTTCTACGATAATTTTCGGGATATTTTTCACTCGTATTACCTGTTGCACAGATGCATCATAACCTTAACTTGTCACGGATGATTGGTGCCCGCTTGAGTGAGAGCCGAATATAGCGGTTTTCACTTGGGTGCAATACATTAAAGAGTTAAGGAACCGTACCCTCGACGCAGATTTTGGCGTAAGTAGCAAGTTAGGCGGATGAACCTGTACTTCATCCGGATAGGAACCACTGTATTGCTCAATCAGGTCGTTAACTTTATTTATAATAGGTTAAAAAATTATGCACTCACTTATTCTCGTTCTTCTTGAAGTGCTGATTGTGATTGGATTGTCCCGGCTGGTGGGACTGGGATTCCGGTTGATTAAACAACCCCAGGTAATTGGCGAAATTGTGGCCGGAATTATGCTAGGTCCGTCTTTATTTGGTTTGGTTGCTCCCGATTTAGCAGCAACTCTATTCCCAGCTCAAACAGTTCCTTTCTTGAATGTGCTATCTCAGGTGGGTTTAATTTTTTTCATGTTTCTGATTGGTCTGGAGCTAAACCCAAAATATCTCAAATGCCAAATAAAGGTAGCAATATTTACCTCATTGTTCAGTATTGTGTTGCCCTTCTCACTGGCAACCTTGTTAGCGTTGCTGCTTTACCAATCGGGTTTTAATCCCAGTGTCTCATTTACCCCCTTTGCCTTATTTTTGGGATGTGCTATGTCGATTACCGCCTTTCCTGTGTTAGCCCGAATTATTTCAGAGAAAAAATTGCTGGGGACGCATTTGGGGGCGTTAGCGTTGACATGTGCGGCGGTGGATGATTTGATGGCTTGGTTCTTATTAGCAATGGCAATCACCGTGACTCGCACTAACAGTATCACTGGGGCTTTCCCTACAATTGTGGCAGCTCTGCTCTACATTGGCTTCATGATGACGGTTGGCCGTTGGTTCCTGCAACGCGTTGCCACTTACTATCGGCGCACTGGATGCCTCGATGATTTTCTCCTGGCTGGGATTTACATGGGCATCGTTGCTTCTGCCCTAATCACTGAATTGATTGGAATTCACCTAATCTTTGGGGCGTTCTTATTAGGAGCGGTGTTGCCCAAGGATGCTGATTTGGTGCAGGAGTTAACTCAGAAAACTCAAGCCTTTATTCTGATCTTTCTACTGCCAGTCTTTTTTGCCTACAGTGGTCTGCGGACTGAAATTGGCTTGCTCAATCGACCTGAATTATGGCTACTGTGTGCAGGTATTGTGGGTATAGCAACCATTGGCAAGTACGGTGGTGCCTATGCAGCAGCTCGCGTCTGTGGTATTGAAAAGCAGGAAGCAAGTGCTCTGGGCTGGTTGATGAATACTCGCGGTCTGACTGAATTGATTGTACTAAACATTGGTTTGAGCTTGGGCGTGATATCGCCTTTGCTTTTTACCATGCTGGTGATTATGGCACTGGTGACGACATTTATGACATCGCCCATGCTGGAGTGGACTCAACCGAAAAAGCCGCTCAAGCTTAATGTGGTGAAGCCAGACGGTATTTGAACTTGAGAAAGTACTGAGATTAATGACGGGTTGAGTTTCTTGTAATGCCGCTTCTCATGCAGTCAACATAGGCTCAACTCTAAGGTCAGCCACTTAAACTAAAGAGCATTGCCACATACCAAAAACTGCACTACTGACTAATCAGTTTGACTATTAATGTGTAATGTGGGAAAAAAGCATTCACTTTTTGAAACAGTATCAAATACTAGTACCTTAAAAAAAGCATAGAGTGTAACTTATGTACACGCACGGAAGAAAACAGGGTTGTCGCATTAGTTTGGACTACACCTATAAAAGTATGCAAATTGCATACTTAGAGAACGAGTTACTAAGAGTCGGAATATTATTGGAAAAAGGTGCAGACATCTTTGAGTTTACTTACAAACCTCACGACTTGGATTTTATGTGGCAATCGCCCATTTCCATGCGACGTCCGTTTGTTGCTACAAATGCGTTGCCTGAAGGAGCTTTCCACGATGACTACTATGGTGGTTGGCAGGAGATACTACCATCAGCAGGATGGGCTGCGGAACCCTACTTGGGGGCTTCTCAAGGTCTGCATGGTGAATTAGCGCTTCTGCCCTTTGAGGCTACCATCAGCGAGGACACCCAAGAGCAAGTCGCCTTACACACGCATGTACGTCTTTACCGTTCACCGCTAGTACTTGAACGCACGATGTCACTCAAACGGGGAATCGCTGCCTTGTTTATCCACGAACGTCTTTTCAACGAGTCAACGGGTGAATTCGCCATAATGTGGGGTCATCACCCTGCTATTGGAGAACCTTTCCTCGACGATAGTTGCCTGGTTCAGACGCCAGCCTCCAAAGTTGAAGTGATGGCTTACCATGAAAATGGTTTGTGGGAACCAGGAGGAGATTATGATTTTCCAAAGGTAAAGAACCGACGTACTGGAGTCATGCAAGATATTACCCGTGTACTCCCTAAGGAAACTAAATCGGTTGATGTAGTCTTTTTCAAAGAATTAACCGAAGGTTGGTACGGTTTAACCAATCAAAGGCTAAAGGTAGGCTTCGGGATGGCTTGGGACAAAGAGCTGTTTAAATATCTTTGGATGTGGCAGGTCTATGGTGGTCACCACAATTATCCTTGGTACGGGCGTACATATAATTGTGGTCTTGAGCCATTCACTAGTTTTCCTCCTTCTGGGATAAAGAATGCTGTTAAAAACGGTACAGCATTGATAATGAAGCCTGGTGAAATCATTCAAACGGAATTAGTTGCTGTTGCTTACGAAGGGGAAGGTGTAAACCGTATTACTCTTGATGGACTTGTAGAGCATTAATATTCTCTAAAACCATACCATAAACACAAAAATTATTCTCAAGAGTTTGAGAAGTAGACAACTCTTCTGTTTCCGTAATTGAAGTTGAACGCATTTGTCTCTCAACCAATTCAGTTAATTTAGTGAGGCTAAATCATGAAGCTAAAAAATAAAGTTGCCATTGTGACTGGTGGGTCAAAGGGCATT
>NZ_CAWMYC010000065.1:0-6331 GCF_963872035.1 Scytonema sp. HK-05 | reverse complement strand
TGACGTAGAGTACAGAATCCCCACCTTCAGCCGAAGGCAAGGTGGGGAGTGTCAAACTCATGCAGATTTGACCTGAGTTCAAGAACTTACCAAACACGGCAGCATTTACCGCCAGTTCCAGATCGGCGTCGTCTAAAACGACCAGCGGACTGTTACCGCCGAGTTCAAGCGAAGCCCGTTTCATGATCGGGCTAGTCATTGCCAGTTCCCCAATATGCCGACCGGCTTTTGTCGAGCCGGTAAAGGTAATCACACGCGGGATGGGGTGGCTCACGAACGCATCCCCAATCTCGCAGGCTGGACCTGCCACAACGCTAAGCACACCGGGGGGAAGTCCCGCTTCCTCAAATATCTTGGCAAAGATCAGACCACCCGTGACGGGAGTATTCGAGGGTGGTTTCAGCACGACCGCGTTGCCTAGTGCAAGGGCAGGGGCAACCGAGCGATTAGCAAGGTTGAGGGCAAAGTCCCACGGGCTGACTACAGTAAGTACACCTTTGTAGATAGACAGGCTGCCCTGAGCAGTTCAATACTTATGAGTACCTATTTAAACAGGATGGTGCCTTCAGTTGGTGCGAGTTGGTGACAACTAACACAACAGCAGCGAAAGAATTCTACGCCCGATTATTTGGCTGAGCAATCGACGATCAACCTATCTCAGGAGCAATTTACACTTTTCTCAAGGTAGGCTAAATCAGGTATTGAGCATTTCATCTAAACAACCAAGCGTCCAGATATGGTTCACTCTCCTTCGCCTTGTGCTTCAGAAACCTTCAAAGTTTTATCGATAGACGGAGGGGGAATTAAAGGGCTGTATTCAGCCAGAATCCTAGAACATTTCGAGGATAGATTTAACTGTCACATTGCTGATTATTTTGATTTAATTTGTGGCACTTCAACGGGAGGCTTAATTGCTCTGGGGTTGTCCCTAAATATCCCTGTTGGACTGATCAGCAACCTGTACTATAGGCGAGGCAAGCAAATTTTTCCAAAGCAGAATAGTTTTCTAACTTCGCTTAAACAGGTTTTCCTGCGAAGCAAGTATGATAACAGCGAATTGAGGAGAGCATTGGAAGAAATGTTTGGAGGGCGAACTCTTGCAGACTCCCGCTGTTTGTTGTGTATCCCTGCGTTTTCTTTAACTGATGGGAGACCCTTTATTTTTAAGTACGACCATAATGAAGGCAATCTATGTAGGGATGGCAAAACGAAATATGTTGACATCGCTCTTGCAACAAGTGCAGCACCTGCGTACCTGCCGATCGTTACCATCGATACTTATGATCACAAACAGTTTATCGATGGAGGGGTTTATGCTAACAATCCAACTCTAGTTGGGGTAGTAGAGGCGCTCCGGTACTTTGTTGGTAGCGGCAAAAGATTTCAGAAGCTAAGCGTAATGTCTATTGGTTCTCTGGAACCGAATCCTGGTAGGCGATTTGTTACTAAACATCATCGTTCGGTTATCGACTGGAACAAGGATTTGATCGCTACCTTTTTTGAGGGACAGGCATATGTTACGGGTTACTTTGTCGAAACTCTAGCGCAGTACTGCGACTCCCAATTTGACTATATACGGATTCCTGGTACTCCTTTATCTCCAGAACAGGCACGAATTATTAATCTGGATAACACTTCGAGTGAGGCACTGCAATTGATGTCTCAGATGGGGAAAGATCAGGCACTTCTATGGGGCAGAAAACCAGAAGTCGCTGAATTTTTCAAAGAGCGTAAACAATACATCATCAGGTGATAACGTGGGGAACTGTCATAAATTATTTCTGGATTTCAACACCGTTATTGCCTTAAAGTCTAGCCGCAAAAATTCATTGCGTAAATCTCGTAATGCTGTTCGTGACAAAATCAGAGAGTACTTTCGAGACAAGCATAATGGCTTTTTTCCAAAGTTTCACGGGCAGGGTTCATTTATGATGAATACTATTATCGAACCGCTCGATGGAGAGTTTGACATTGATGATGGTATCTATTTCAAAGTAGAAGCAGAACCACTTCAGAGCATCAGCACCTTTCACAGATGGATTTGTGAAGCTGTAGATGGGCATACAAAACAAAATCCTATTGACAAGCAAACCTGCGTCAGACTTGTCTACGCTAGACAATATCACATTGATCTTCCCATTTACTACATCATTGAAGGTCAAACTCCATATCTAGCTCATAAGGGTAAAGGATGGATCAAAAGCGACCCTAGAGAATTCATAAAATGGTTTAATAGCAAAGCTGACAATAACGGTCAACTAAAACGAATTGTGCGTTATCTAAAAGCCTGGAGTGATTACAGAAAAGGTGATTTACCAAGTGGATTAATTTTCTCAATTTTAGCGGCTAATAATATAATCTTTGACGAACGAGATGACGTAGCCCTTTACCGAACTCTACTAAAAATTAAGAGCAGCTTGGAACTGAATTTTGTATGCTACCGCCCGACAACTCCTGCCGATGAAAACCTGTTAGAGGATTACAGCAAAACTAACAAGGATTACTTTTTAGGGCAGCTTGGTAGTTTCATTCAATCCGCTGAGAAAGCCTTGGGTGAGAAGACAAGCCAGAAGGATGCTTGTAAAGCTTGGCAGCGTCACTTTGGCGAAGACCGATTTCCCATTGAGTCTGAAGAATTCATTGAGCATGATTTTCAGGTCGATATTCAATATGAGTTGAAAATAGATTGCCTAGTTTCACAAAAAGGCTTTAGAGCCCATTCATTAAGGCAAATGATTTTAAGTAGATTACCTTTGCTTCGGAATAAAAACTTGGAATTTCATATTGTTGACTGTAATGTGCCAAAGCCATTTCAAGTTAAATGGAAGGTTCGTAATGTTGGAGAGGAAGCAAAAAGAAGAAATCAAATTCGAGGACAAATTCTAAATGATAGTGGAAATTATCGAAGAATCGAATCAAGCGATTTCCACGGACCACATTTTGTAGAATGTTACATTATCAAAGATAATCTTTGTGTGGCACGCTCTAAAATTGATGTACCGATTAAACTTCCAGAGTAGTACGATCACAACTTCAGGGCATAGTACAAACACTCAATTGGCGTTACCGTATTTGACCGTAAAAGAATACCGTTTGCCATGCTTTTCATGCCAAGAGACACACTAGAGCTGGCTGTAGGCAATTTAGGCAGTGTGAGGTACATGGTTGAGTTGATGCGTTACGCGATCGCTCGTGAAGGCGAGATCCCCGACTTTTAAGAGAAGTCGGGGATCTGAACCGCTGGCATCTCACACCTCAAATAGGATTGCTTGTAACTCATTTCTAAGGCGTGTTCATCGAGTTGGATCGTCACTGACTTTGACAATCAGTTTGCCAAAGTTTTTCCCTTGGAGTAAACCGATCAAGGCGTGCGCGGCGTTTTTCAGACCCTCTACAACGTCTTCTTTATACTTGAGCTTACCTTCGTGCAACCACTGAGAAACATCATTTACGAACTCTGCCTGACGCTGTTGGTAATCACCAACCAGAAAACCTTTGATTAAAGCGCGTTTAACCAACAGTGGCATCAAATTAGGACCAGGAGGAGAATTTTCTGCGTTGTACTGCGAGATTAAACCAACCAGTGGTATTCTTGCCCCCAGATTAATCTGCTGCAACACAGCTTCTAAAATTGGACCTGCCGTATTGTCAAAGTAAACATCGATTCCGTTAGGACAAGCAGCTTTCAGTGCTGAACTTAGGTCTTGAGTTTTGCGGTTAATGCAGGCATCAAACCCTAATTCTTTCACGACGTAATCGCATTTCGCCTCACTACCAGCCACCCCCACTGCCCGACAGCCTTTGAGTTTGGCAATTTGACCGGCTACAGAACCGACTGCGCCAGAGGCAGCAGAAACGACAACCGTTTCGCCCGCTTGGGGTTGCCCAATATCAAGCAGCGCAAAATATGCCGTCATTCCGGGCATCCCGGTTATGCCCAACGCATAGGAGATGGGCGCTTGATTGGGGTCAAGCTTACGCAACGTTTCGCCTTTCGATACGCCATAGGCTTGCCAGCCGTCATAAGTAAGCACAAAGTCTCCAGCTGAGAATTGGGGATGGTTCGATTTCACCACTTGGCTGACTGTGCCACCAACCATCACAGACCCCAATTCTACCGGAGTAGCATAAGATTCGCGATCGCTCATGCGACCACGCATATAGGGGTCGAGGGACAGATAGATCGTGCGGTTGAGAACTTCCCCTTCCCCTGGTTCTGTGATTGGGGTTTCCACCAGGGCGAAATCACTTTCTTTTGGTTCCCCAACTGGGCGGCTTTTGAGTAAGATTTGTTGGTTAATTGAATTAGGCATTGATGATTCCTATTTTCTGCCAATGCGTTGAGTTGGTCGTGCCGCAAATGACTCTGTATATGCAGTTCCTAGAACTAGGATAATCAAGGTGATGATTTGAATCAATGTTATTTGGATTACATCAAAATATTAGCGCGGTTTTCTGTAAGGTGGGCATTGCTCCCCAATATCTCAAATGTCCATCACATAAGCTTTTATAGGCAATGCCCACCCTACGATTTGTGGTCTAATCATGTGAAAAGCGCTGTAATGGAAGAAAACCTTCAAAATGATAACTATTAAGGTTTTGTGTGACTATGACTACACCAGATAGCCCCTAGAAGGCTCTACACAGCATTTTAGGGGCTATTGATTTATGATTGGTCACACATTCGGTTTACAAATCCAGTCCATTAAGATCGCCGAAAATCCGCCACAATAGAAGTTGCCCAACGATTGAGGCACTGGATATGGAAGAATTACTAGAGTTAAAAGATTTGTTGCTCAAAGGTGATGTACCAGGAGCGTTGGTCATCGTTGAAGAATTAGAAGAGATGAGCCGTAAGGATATAATCAAGACGATTCGTAGTTATGCCGTGATTCTGCTGTTGCATCTGATTAAACAGCAAGCAGAAAATCGCACGACTCGCTCTTGGGATGTTTCTATTCGCAATTCAGTTCGGGAAATTCAAAGGGAAAATAAGCGTCGCAAAGCAGGGGGCTATTATTTAACTGCTGAAGAATTGCTGGAAACCTTACAAGAAGCTTACTTAAATGCCATTGATGAGGCTTCCTTAGAAGTAGAAGAAGGGCGTTATCAACCAGAAGAATTAGAACAACTGGTTAACCGAGAAGAAATTATAAATCGTGCAATAGCTTTGATTTCAGCAAAAGAGTAAAAATAATTGGCTAAACAACGACTCGACACTTTATTAGTAGAACTCAATTTATGCTCTTCCCGTGCCTTAGCACAGAGGTTAATTCAGGCGGGGGAAGTGACTGTTAATGACCAGGTGATTGATAAGCCGGGGACTGAGGTTGATGTTGCGGCGCAAATTCAAATTAAAGAGCGATCGCGCTTTGTTTCCAGAGGCGGCGAAAAGTTAGCAAAAGCATTGGAAGTGTTTGCTATTCCTGTGGAAGGGCGTATTTGTTTGGATGGGGGTATTTCTACAGGTGGCTTTACTGATTGTCTGCTGCAAGCTGGGGCAAAGCTAGTTTACGGCGTTGATGTTGGTTATGGACAAGTTGACTGGGGCTTGCGAAATGATTCTCGGGTGATTTTGAAGGAACGCACGAATTTACGGTATTTGAAGCCAGAAGAGTTGTATGGTGTACCTCCCCAAACCCCCCCTTCTGAAGGAGGGGTCTACGCTGATTTGGCGGTGGTTGATGTGTCGTTTATTTCATTAACCAAGATTTTGCCTGCTTTATGGCAGCTGCTGCAATCTCCCCGTGAAGCTGTGTTGTTGGTGAAACCCCAGTTTGAAGTGGGGAAAAACCGTGTGGGTAAAAAAGGTGTTGTGCGTGACCCTAAAGACCAAGCAGATGCTATTTTTCAGGTGTTGCAAGCTGCTGGTGAATTGGGATGGAAGTACAAGGGTTTAACTTGGTCGCCTGTCACTGGTCCTGCTGGGAATATAGAGTATCTCTTATGGCTGGGAATAGAGAGTGCAACTCCACCCCCAGGTTTAGAACTCATCAAACAAATGACTCAATCATCTGCCGCGCACTTTTTAGTTTCGCGCAAAGACGAGCCAGGGCTGTAGGAGGTGAGACCAGCGCTGCAGGAGGGTCTCCCGCTCTCACGGCGACTGGCGTAAGCGCAAAGCGCAGGCTCCGCCAACGCGTAGCGTGACCGAAGGTCTTACCCGATAGCCGTAAGGCGTGGCGTCAGCCATAGGGCGTGCCACACGCTACCGCAAAGGCACTCTCAGTTTCTCCCACCGAAAATCCACCAAAATGGTGCAATATGAGGATTGGTTTGATACTCCCCACGGCTAAAAGCCGGGGGATTCTTGAAGAGTCCACAAACGAAC
>NZ_CAWMYC010000064.1:0-6334 GCF_963872035.1 Scytonema sp. HK-05 | reverse complement strand
TCGATGTCCAGATTTAATAATATGTTTCTCAGCTAATTGCATGACTCCTCTGAATACATAAATAAGCTTTACCTAACCGCTCACTTTTCAGAAAGAAAAAACTGTTCGCAACGTGCCAGTGACAATCGTACCATTTGCCTCTTGGTTAGAAGCATTGGTAATAACCTGAATCAAAGGGGTGACTTGGATGTTGTTACTTACAGGAAAGTTGTAAAATGCTTCAAAGTTGGTTTGAGTGGCATTCCCAATCTCACTAACAATAAAGGGTTGACCTGCGGCAATACCAGCTAAAGCACCTCGGGTAAACAAGTCTGGAAACGCCACTCCCGCCATCCAGTAGCTGGGTTTGATGTCGCCAAAGGCAGTGTTATTGTAGCTACCGTAACCATAACGACCAAAGATGGCGAATTTCCGTGAAAGAGTTAACTCGAAATTCACGCCGAATACGTCATAGCGGTTGTCAAATAATTCGCCGCCGCTGTACTGGAGGCGCACGGCAAAAGCTTTCGAGGGCGAATATTCCAGTTCAACTGTACTTTGATACGTGTCGCCAAATAAACCTTGGTCGCCACCCCCATCAGGATACAGCAAGGGAACAAACAGCGCTACACCAGGGATAAATCCCTCATCGCCTGGGTTGGCTGCATCTGATGCTGCGTACAAAGCCCGCACTGAAAACGGTCCTGAACCAGGCTTCCAGTCAATTGCTGCACCTGCTGCTGGACCGTTGAGAGGGGCGAGAATGTAGTTGTTGATAAATGCCTGAGTGCTAAAGTCTTGAAAGCTCAAGTAAGCGTAGCTGTTACGGTCAAAATAGCTGATAGTGCGAATATTAGGTCCAACAGACACTGTGAAGTTCTTAAACGGCTCAAAGGTGTAGTACAGCAGATCTAGTATGAATTGCTTGTCAATGGGTGGTGAAACCGAGAAGTCTTGGACACTACCAAAAGACGGCTCTAGAAATCCTGCGGGATTGTCTTCACCGGCATCGCTACCTGTGTCGAAAACTATTTTCAATTGGTCTGTACCAACGAAGCTGGTATTCAACTCTACCAGAGCTCGGTAAGCCACGGTAGGATTCGGGTCAGAACGAGTAATCTCTTCACCTGTAGGGCTGATGATGCGTTCGCCATCAAATCCTCCGGCATTCACTGTCATGATGACTTGACCAGTTAGCTTGGTGGTTGTGGAGAACTGATTTGCCTCTATTTCTGCCGTCTTGGCTTCCAAAACGTCTACCCGTCCCCGCAACGTTGCTAACTCGGCGGCAAACTCTTGTTGAAGTTGTTGCAACGTCGCCAAGTCATCACGAGAAACTAAATCCTCCTTTCCCGTTCTGATGAGTTCATTGATCCGCTCAAGGACAGCATTTAAACCGGCGGCAAATTCATAGCGCGTCATTGCTCGGTTACCCCGGAATGTGCGATTGGGATAACCTGCAATCACCCCATAGCGCTCAACTAAAGACTGGAGTGCGCCGAAAGCCCAGTCTGTAAGCTGCACATCTGCTAGTTGGCTCACTGAGGTCACTTGACCAACTAAGTTAGTCGAGTCAGGCTGTGCTTGGGAGATGGTTTCTGCTATCTCTTCAGGGACAATGATATTGGTTGGAGCAGTCTCAGCTAGTCCGGGATTATTGGAAAAAAGCAGGTAGGAGAAGGTAATTGCACTCGTGAAGCTTTGGAAAATCTTTCTCATGAACAAGATCGGGCGATGAAATATGGCGGTTTTTAGTTGAGTGCAATACATCAAAAAATAAGAACCACAGATGGACACAGATGGACACAGATAAATCTGTAGTTCATCTAAACGAGAAGCGCTATAGTCAGCCTAGCGATTAGGTTGGCGCAAAGTTTACGCAACCCCAACTCAATCTTTGGGAAAAAAGGCATGAATTAGGTTCTAGATTTCGTCCAATCTGAAATCATCAAGGTAGAGCAGAAGGAAGCCAATAAGAATTGTCAGTAGCGATCGCCATAATGGTTGAACAGGGATATCCCAAGTCAAACCCCATAATCCAGACCAAGTAATTATGACCCCCATAAGAGTATAAATAGTTGCCAGGTTGGGATACTGGATTTTGAAGTTGTGGAAAAACTTTTCCCTGAGATCCATCTCCTCAGGATTTTTTTCTGAATGAGTTTTCCTCATCATTACCAGATCATACAAGGATAAGTCATCCAGCAAGAGCATTGCTAGACCCAGCAATAATAAGCAAAAGTGACGAATAGGCACTTGTATAGCAATCTCTGGGGTAGGTTCTGCCATCAAATTTGTTCCTTGAGCCCATGAGTCAAAGATGAGGATGAAGCCACTCCAGATGAGTATTACATTAGTTGTGACATATAAAGCGTGCAGATTTGGATGTTCGGTCTTTAGCTTATTGAAGAATCTTTCGCGTATGCTGGGCTGTTTTTCTTGGATCTGTGAAACAGACGATTCTAAGTTATTATTTGCGTTCATCTTTGGTGTGAATCTAGAAAGTTAAATTTGATATCTATCTGTTAACAATGTGGAAAAAAAGTACTGTGGAGATGGCGTTGCTGAATCAAGGTATCAATTAGGCGATCGCCGCTTTTCTGTTATCTTGAACTTCCTGAAAATCTTCTATTTACTTCGTCAATATCAAAACATTTTTTGGCTCAATGAGTTAGCTGAATAGTTTTTATATTCAGATGGAAGGTGGCACACTATGTAGCGTTCCTAAACGACGTAGGGAAACGAGTACAAAAAATCTAACATTTCATTTGTGGCTTTGTAAAGCCTATTGGGACTATTACCAGTCAAACAATGTAGATAATAATAAGTCCTTTTCTTGTGGACTGGAGATTGCATAGCTAAGACTTTACAGGTGTCACCTGGTGCAAGACGTGAACTAAATATTTTTTATTCTCCTACTCTTCCTACTTTTCCTACTTTTCCTACTTTTCCTACTTATTTGCTAACGGTGGGAGGTTTAAAGGTAGAAAAACGTAGGAAAAGTTTTAAATTATTATGTAAAAACAAGGAAAAGCAGCAAAAATTAGTATTTTTTTTAAAAAAATGAATTTTGTCAAGTAATAAAAGTAGGAAAAGTAGGAAAAGTCTTTATTAATTTTTTTGAGGATTTTGTACGACGCATCTACCTATTGAAATAAAAATAAGTTAATATCTCTGATGTAAATTCATGCCTCAATTACCAAAATTATTGTGTCCCAGCTAGTAGAATTAGCAGACTAGCTCAAAATAAAGATAAAAAATTTGACATTTGCCTAGCACTGAGCCTAGATATGTAGCTAATACCAGCTTGTATTCAAACAGTGTATACAGATGAAAACTATCAACTATTAGCCTTTAGCTAACTGCTGAACGCTGACTGCTATTTGGTAGAAATCTCTCTTTCTTGAAAAATGCACTGATGACTTTAGCTGAGGATGAAACATGACAAGCAAACTCGTCATTGATAATTGGTAATTCGTCATTATTTTTCACAATTTCAATACCAATTGCGAATAATTCGGTCAGGAATGGCTGGTGTCCAGACAGTTGCCTGCAAAACTTACACAAAAGGTGAAAAAATGAGTAACAACTCTCATAACAACGGTTCTCAGAACAATGGTCTAGGCAAAAATAATGGGCTAAACAAATTCTTCAAATTTGGAGAAGTACCCCATCTTCAAGGTTTGGGAACTCGTTCAGTTGAAGCATGGTTTTTAGGAACAAAAGCAGAAAATGCTGATGAACTTGAGAGTTTAATCGTAGAAGCGATTCGTGACCACGCGTTTTGGCGTCGAAACTTTCATCCTGGCGATCCAACTCACATCACCGAGCAAGTTAAGCGACAGTCAGATTACGTAGAGGCAATTGATACTCTCAAGGAGAGTTACCGCTCATTGTTGGCGTTTCTGAAGAAGTCCGTACCGTTCTTCAGTATGCGCTATCAAGGGCACATGAACTGGGATATGACAATGCCATCTATCCTAGGTTATTTTGCGGCAATGCTGTACAACCCCAACAATGTGGCTTTTGAAGGGTCAACGGCAACAACGCTTTTGGAAATCTTGGTAGGAGACGACCTTTGCCGAATGCTGGGATACAGCATACCAGATGAGGCAGAAATCGAAAAAGGGGCGATTCGTCCTTGGGGACACATCACTTGTGGTGGAACTGTTGCCAACATTGAGGCGATTTGGGCAGCAAGAAACTTGAAATTTTATCCCCTTGCCTTGCAAGCAGCTTTGCAAAATGAACCGTCACTAAAAGCTGCAAAAGATATCAGTATTTCCCTGCCCACTGGCGGGTCAAAACCTCTGATTGAACTAGACACTTGGTCAGTGCTTAACCTCAAAGGCGATGACATTCTGGCATTGCCAACTCGTCTGTATAAGGAGTATCAGATTTCTGGTGAAACCCTAACAGATGTCCTATCTAAATATTCACTGCAAAACCTTGGAATGGCGGAGTTTTCACGCCGCTTCCTCAGCGACATCAAGTCTGCGCCTGTGTTCCTGGTACCAGCAACGAAACACTACTCATTTCCAAAGGCAGCGGCATTGCTGGGAATTGGAGCGGCAAACCTGATTGACGTTCCTGTGGATGAAGATGCCAGGATGAGTTTCACTGAAGTCAAAAAGATTCTTCAAGATTGCCTAGCCCAGCGCAGACCCGTATATACAGTAGTTTCTGTCATGGGAAGCACGGAAGAAAGTGCAACTGACCCCCTGAAGAATATTCTTGAGCTGCGAGAAGAATTGCGCTCCCAAGGACTAGAATTTACCGTTCATGCTGATGCGGCTTGGGGCGGTTATTTCGCCACTCTTCTTCGCGAAGATGAGACTAACACACCACAACTGATTAAGACAAAAGAAGAACTGATTACTGAGATTGGATTAAGCTCGTATGTCACTCAGCAGTTCCAAGTTCTGGGAAATGCTGATTCCATAACGGTAGACCCTCATAAATCAGGCTACATTCCATACCCAGCCGGAGCGTTGTGCTACCGCAATTCCGCAATGCGGGATTTGGTGACATTCGCTGCTCCCTATATGTACCACGGCGAAGCAGAACCCACGGTTGGTATCTATGGCTTGGAGGGGTCAAAGCCTGGGGCTGCAGCGGCTTCGGTATATCTCAGCCACAAGGTTATTCGCCCCACAAAGAGTGGATACGGCAGAATCATTGGCAAAGCTTTGTTCAATTGTAAGAAACTTTATGCGCGACTGTTGTGTATGGCGAGTCCGGAAGACCGTTTCACAATTGTTCCCGTTCCTCGACTTCCCGCAGAAATTTCCGGTTCTGATGTAGAGCAACAAATTCAATTCATTCGGGAGAGAATCGATAAGGCAAGTAATGATGAACTCTTGGCGGACAAAGAAGCCCTGCATCTGCTTTCAGAAATCGGTCCAGACCAAAATATCATCACCTACGCGTTTAATTTCAAACATCCAGATGGCTCGCTCAACACAGATTTAAATCTGGCAAACCGCCTTAATAGGGCTATCTATGACAAACTTAGCATTGACCCAGGTGAGGATATTTACGGTTATAAGCTCATCGTCAGTACCACAGATTTTGACGCGGCTCATTACGGAGAAGCTTTCATCGAACACTATAAACAGCGCCTACTAGGAGTATCTGGAGCAACAGGTTCGTCTATCACCGTACTCCGTTCTACGGTACTCGAGCCGTGGCTTTCAGAAACATCAAAGGGTTCATTTCTCGATGTTCTCGAACATGAGTTTCGTCAGGCGGTTGCTGATTCTCTGTTCCGAGATGCACTTCTTCAGGTCTTTGAAGATGTTGACAAGAATAAAGATGGGGTTCTGGAAGTCTCTGAAATTGAGGCGAAATTTAAAGCCTTGGGCTATGAAGATGAAGACATCAAGATGTTCTGGAACATGAGCGATGCTGACAAAGATAGTACCTTGTCGATGGAGGAATTTCTTCAGAACTTCTCGCAATTCTTAGTGTTGTCATCTCGGAGTTAATTGTCTTATACCAATTCTCCATGAAGATGCACTTAATATTTATTAAACGTAGACGCGTAGCGGCGTGCCGCAGGCTACCGCCAAGACGAGGCAGTGCGTTGCGGGGGTTCCCCCCCGTTGAAGCAACTGCCGTGCCAAGCACGCGGCTGAGTGAAAGAGTTAGTATTAAGTGCTTTTTTTACAGAGAATTGGTATTACCAGAAGTTTTTTAACATCCAAACAGCAAATTTAAAACAGTGAACAGTTACCAGTGACCAGTGACCAGTGACCAGTGAGAAGATTGACTTGGGACATCTTGATACTGCGGGTACTTGATAACTGATAACTGATTTTTGATAACTGATAACTGATAACTGGTAACTGTTAAA
>NZ_CAWMYC010000063.1:0-6445 GCF_963872035.1 Scytonema sp. HK-05 | reverse complement strand
TGAGGGTAGATTTCTCCTGTCCCGTTTCCAGATTCCAGATTTTGAGTGTGTTGTCACTTGAACCAGAAATCACGTACTTGCCATCAGGGGTGAGTGCGACGGCATAAACCCAGTGGCTATGACCAGTGAGGGTAGATTTCTCCTGTCCCGTTTCCAGATTCCAGATTTTGAGTGTGTTGTCACTTGAACCAGAAATCACGTACTTGCCATCAGAGGTGAGTGCGACTGCATTAACCCAGTGGCTATGACCAGTGAGGGTAGATTTCTCCTGTCCCGTTTCCAGATTCCAAACTTTGAGTGTCTTGTCGAATGAACCAGAAATCACGTACTTGCCATCAGAGGTGAGTGCGACTGCATAAACCCAGTGGCTATGACCAGTGAGGGTAGACTTCTCCTGTCCCGTTTCCAGATTCCAGACTTTGAGTGTGTTGTCACTTGAACCAGAAATCACGTACTTGCCATCAGGGGTGAGTGCGACTGCATAAACCGAGTCGCTATGACCAGTGAGAGTGCGGATTAACTGTCCCCCAGGCGTTGTTAAGTTCGGGGTCAAGGGACGTAACCAAGGGGTAGCTTTCGACTGTTTTGCTACTTCCAGCATTGCCTGAATCTCAGGCACTTCAAAAGACATCAAACGCCCCCACAATTGCTCTATCAGTTGCGTCTTATCGTTAGATAAAATATGCGCTGACAGTTTCAGCGCTCCTTGAATCAATTCCAGCGCTCTTACCTTATGGGGGTTGTACTCTGGATTTGTTAATACTTCTGGATCGTCAACCAAATCATAATCATTAATTAGCGCATCTACCCCAAACTCAGGATGGTTAATCTTTTCTGCTATGAACTGAAAATTAGTCAAGAGATTGTAATACTTTTCTAAATTCCCTGACTGCACAAGATTATAGGGAAACCTACCGAGATAAGCTTTTTGAGAATAAGACTTTTTTGCTGTTAATTTGTTAGCAATTTTGACCATTTCTTGTCGTTTTATTGGTTTGGTGTAAATCTCGTTTCGGTGGTCTAAGCAGGAAATGCAGTTCTAGCGGTGCCGCTTTGTAAGGGAGGCGGAGCCTCGCAATAGCCATTCCCAGTCTGAGACTGGGAACGAGGTAGCAATACGGTTCGGTGTAAATCTCGTTTCGGTGGTCTAAGCAGGAAATGCAGTTCTAGCGGTGCCGCTTTGTAAGGGAGGCGGAGCCTCTCAATAGGCATTCCCAGCCTGAGACTGGGAACGAGATAGGTAAATCTCGTTTTCTCAAGCCATGTGCCTTTCCCAGTAGTCAACGATGCGTTGATTAACTTCCTTAAAGAGCTTCCGCTTTGAATCCAAAACCCGTTTTTTCTTCAAAAAGTCAAGGAAACTAGCATGATAAATGCTGTAGCAGGTTTCGTTGTCTATTTCTTGCGGCTTCAAATACTCAACCCATTCCTTCAAAACCTCTTCTACCTCATAGATATCTTGCTCTGCAATATCGGCAATCATCTCAGAGGGAATCGGCGTACCAATCTCCACTAAAATAAACAGGATAATCACCCTTAATTCCTTGGGTGCAGTATCCATCCCCATTTGTACCCAATGTTGTTGATAATAGTCCTCAAGACCATCGGGCAATTGCTTTAAGGTTAGGTCATTATAAAAACCGCGAGCAATTCCTGGTAAGATATACCGCAGGTACATAAAATTGTTTTCGCTTTTTTCTGCTACCTGCTCAATAAACGTTTCATCATTGATATTGCGTTCTCTAATCCACTTTTTCAAATCATATTTATACTCTGGGTCTTCATTAATAAATAAGCGAATATACTCTTTCACATCATCACGGCTTAAACCAACATACTGACTCGCCCTTAAATCCAACTCTTCCATCGGAACACCAGGAGAGACAGATAATCGCTTTGTCTCTTTAGTATATGGGCGTCTGGTAAGTAGGAAATAGACCTGTTCTGGAAGCGCCGTAGGTAAATATAAAAGATTATCCCCCGGTTCTTGCTCTACTTCATCAAGCGCATCAACCACAATTACCAAACGTTGATTGGGAAGAAGTTTTTTACTGACTTTTTCCAGCAAAGTTGGTAAATCAGCTTTCTCTGCATTCTGCAACTGGTAACGCTTAATCAGTTGTTGACGAATACTTTCCAAAAACTGTTCGGGGCGATCGCGACCCTCAACGCGAATATTAAAATAGCAAGGAGACTTGTGGTCAAAGACGTATTTAGCAGCAATGGTGCTTTTCCCCATTCCCGCATCCCCTATAACTGTAAAGTAACCGTTGGAGTTGTTTTTCAAGAATTGAGCAAAAGCTTGAAAAACAAATTCACGACCGCAAAAAGACCGAATCTTTTCTTTGATTAATGGTTTAAACTCCTCTGGATACTCATCCATATTCCAGTCTGGGTAAGGCTGAAATTCTGATGATTTAGTACGTTGTGCTACGTCGATAAAAACTCTGCCAAACTCTTCTAACTCTGTACGTATTTCAATTCCCGCTTCTCGTATTTCATTTCCTAAACTATTCCAATTCAGAAATTTTTCTACTTCTTTCAAGAAACCTAATGGATTCTTTGAAGTATAAGCTTGCCAAAAAGCGTTTTTAATCTCTTTTTCTCTAAAAAGTTTAAGAATTGGCTCTGGCTTATACACCCCATACTCTACTAAAGCGTAAGCATAAACACCATCAACATCTTTGGGAGGTTGCGTTGGGTCAAGTTTCAAACTTTTCAAAACTTGGATGACAGTTTCGTTACGCTGCGCTTGATTGATGACTAGAGTTGCAGCAGGCTTAGCAAAAGGTTTAATCGCACTAATTACGGGGTCAATATTTATCATTTTTAATATTTAGTATCACTTGACACTTGTCACTCATTCTAAACTGTGGGTGAAAAGTGTGTCGCTCAAAAGTGCGATTGGCAATGCCTGTGCCCCGAATCGCGATTGGGCTTTAGCCCACTGCGCTCCGCGCAATCGCCATCACCTCTTCCCCTTCTCCTTCTCTGCGTCAAGAGCGTCCTCTGCGGTTAGTTTAAACCTCTTTGGCACCCGCAAGGCACTCATAAGTAGAGCTTGGCAACGACAAAAATACAGAAATCATACTGAAAGCAGAAGGCTACCTGACTGCATCTATTTTCACAGGCAGATGTTGCTTTATCGTTAACCTTTTAAGTTTATTTATTAAGAACGTAAATGGGAGAAAAGACTGTATGGGTTGGTTAAAAAGACTTTTTGGAATGGAAAAACCCCAAAACGCAGAAGTCAATCCTGCTCCACAAGCAGTACAGCAAGCACAGCAAGCTGCTTCTCCTGCTGCAACTCAACAAATTCCCCCAGAACGTGTGGGATTGAATGGAGAATATGACCAAAGTGGTTTGGCAAAGCGAGTAGCATTGGCTTTTGACCAAGATCCTCAACTGGATGATGTTGATACTCTCTGGGTAGCTCAAACAAGTGGAACTGTTGTGTTAAAGGGCAAAGTTCCCAGCCAAGACATTCTCAACAAGATGGTTTCTGTAGCGCGTTCAGTTAATGGTGCTACTTCTGTTGATACTAGCCAAGTGACGATTGGTTAGGCAGCTTAGACGAGTGGGGTGGGCATTACCATGCGTGTCAACTTAAGCCAAAAGTCATTATTGACATGCATTTGAGCATTTTTGATGTATCATCTAGATTTTCGATCCCCCCTTAATCCCCCCTTGAAAACGAGGGAAATCAAACTTTAGCCCCCTTTTTAAGGGGGTTGGGGGATCTAAAACGACATTGTTGGCACGTATCGAGCATTGCCAACCCCAGATTAGCAATTCAACATTTAAAATTCAAAATAATCGAGTGCGTAACAGCTTGCTACTGCTTCAAGTCTTGGGCAGCAACAAACTGCTTGGTTTCACCAAAATGTTTGTGAATCCAATCTAAAATGACTTGATTTACCAATTCTGGGCGCTCATCATGGGGACAATGTCCGACATCTTCCATACTATGCAGTTGCAAATTCTCGTTGTACTGAGCAAATTGACGAGCAAGTACTGGAGGAACAAACTTATCCTTTTGCCCCCAGATCAAAAGCATGGGCATTGTCAAGGTTGGTAATACTGTTTTGACACTTGGACCAAAGCTCGCACCCATTGTAGCTCTGAAAAGGGCGCTAAAAGCGCGGGCAGAACCACGATCTTGGGTGGGACCAGCTAGAATTTCTACCAACTCATCAGTCACAGCCTCTGGATTGGCGTAGGCAATACCTGCCCACCGACGCAACACGCTGGGGCGGCGCACAACGCTAAACACACCCTTGAGAATAAATCCAGAAGCAACAACAGATTTAATTCCTGCCACAACAGGTCGCAGCCAGGGAGGGAGAGCTTCTTGCTCCAACGATGGGTCAGGCAAACTCATCATCACCACACCCTGCACCATGTCGGGATGAGTAGCAGCCGCTGCCATAGCAATCAATGAACCGATAGAATTGCCCACCAATACCACAGGTTGACGAATGAATACTTTCCAAAAATCGTAGACCTGCTCCACCCAAAGCTCTACACTATAATTTGCTGTGGCTTTTTCAGAAGCTCCAAAACCCAACATATCAAGGGCGTAAACGGTGTAGTGTTCGCCCAGCACCTCTAAGTTGTGTCGCCAATGACCAATGGATGCACCAAACCCGTGTAGCAGAATCAGGGGAGTTGCCTTGTGGTTATTTTGAGCTGGGCGAATGTATGTGTAACGAGTTTGCCAGCCTCGCCAAACCCAGTCCCTTTGATTGCCAACCCGTTGCTGCCAATGCACTGTGCTATCCACGCTTTCCTCCAATTTATCGTATAGAAGGACTTTTAATTCCACTTTCTCAGTTAATCCCAACTCCTTGCTGCTTTCTTTGTGCAAAGTTGTTATTCTAGTTTGCTTATAGAAGATAGTCTCTAAATATATTCTAGGCTAAGTAAATTTTCATGTTATTCTTCTAAAAGTTAATACGGTTAAGTTCTTTATTATTAAGTAATATAAAATACATATAGAAGACATAAATATTGTATGATGTAAACTCCACAATTATGGGAATATACTGAGATTGTAATATGTAAATCAATTTACAAAAAACTGTGAGAATCGTTAAAGATTGCTACTATTGTGTAATTTAGATTAACGACTGGACAGAAATCGTTGCAAAGTGAGTAGAATAGCAGATACAACAACGACGATGAAATTGCTTTATGGATTAGCTACTATATAACTATAGGTTCCTTTTCGAGTCCTCAGTTATTTTCGGATTTTGCTTCTGAGGCATACCACAAACAACCAAGCCAATTTCTTAACAAAAAGCTCCCACAAATCATCCCACGAATCATAATGTCTCTGATTGAAAAAAAAAGAACTCGCGATCTGCCCCAAATTAACGAACGAATTCGCTTCCCGAAAATTCGGGTTATTGATACCGATGGTTCTCAGTTGGGAATTCTGACCCCACAAGAAGCAATACAACTAGCGGAGGAAAAAGAGCTAGACTTAGTGCTGCTTAGTGACAAGGCTGATCCACCGGTTTGTCGGATTATGGACTATGGGAAATACAAGTTTGAGCAAGAGAAGAAGGCACGGGAAGCTCGGAAGAAGCAGCACACTGCTGATGTTAAAGAAGTGAAGATGCGTTACAAAATAGAAGAACACGACTATAACGTACGAGTCAAGCAAGCAGAGCGTTTTCTCAAAGATGGCGATAAAGTCAAAGCAACAGTGATGTTCCGGGGTCGAGAAATCCAACACAGCGATATGGCAGAAGTATTGCTCAAGCGAATGGCAACCGATCTGGAGACAGTTGGCGAAGTCCAGCAAGCGCCCAAAAAAGAAGGGCGAAACATGATGATGCTCATCTCACCCAAAAAGTAATCAACTAAGCAGGTAAGGCAGAGAGGAGAAGGGGACAAGCAGATAAGGAAGACAAGGAAGAATTTGCTTTGTTATCTCCCCCTCCTCCTCCTCTTCAAACCTGCCCTTCCTACTGAAAATAAGCTAATTTCATTAGTCCTGAGTGCTGCGTGAGAAAGATAATACTCACAGACTCAGGACTATAGCAATCCTCCGCACATTTATGAAAATTGACTACCCTTCAGATCCCCGACTTCTTTAAGAAGTCGGGGATCTTGTTTTTCACGAATCCTGCGCGGATTGCTATATAGTTTTTGTTAGGAAATAATTTGGTCATGCGTTCGCGAAGCGGGCGCTCTGCGCCATCGCCTCCGGCACTGGGCACATGGACAATCGCCTTAAACCGTTTCACTTTAAGGTTAGAACATGGTGGGCAGCAGAAAGCACCCAAACAGCTTTGCTGGGGCTAATAATTTAGCTGCTACTTCAACGGGATAAAACCTACTCGTTGGACAACCTGTTGCCCGCGAGCAGATATAGTAAAATCAGTGACATCCTCCCACACTAACCGTAAGCGGTATAGTGTGGGCTTCCTCAAATCAC
>NZ_CAWMYC010000062.1:0-6677 GCF_963872035.1 Scytonema sp. HK-05 | reverse complement strand
TGGAACCTAGACCAGGTTCTTAAATCTGTCAGCTTTCTCAAAGGAATGAATGTCAACGGCAACGACATCTACATCCGCCCCGCCATCAGTGAGGGACTTATCTTGCTTGACGACATTGGGCTAGGGACACTCCAACAGATGGATAAAGACGGTTACAACCCCGCCGCCATCATCATCACCAGTCCCATGAATTACCAAGCCTGGGTCAGAATCTACCAGGGCGACTTCAATTCCGAAGTCGCCACTCAAGCTGCTAAAATCTTATCCGAACGCTACAGCAGTGATAAAAATTCCGCTGACTGGCGACATTACGGTAGACTGGCTGGTTTCACTAATCTCAAACCTGTTTACAACCGTCCTTACGTTCTCGCAGACCGTTGCAACGGTAAGATAGCTACCAAAGCAGAAGAGCTTGTCCTAGAAGCTCACCAGAAGGTCAAGGAAGCACATGAAAACACTTTGGCTAGGGTAGTAGCCCAGCCACCTCTAGACCCCTCTGTAAGGGCAGATTTCCGGCATATAGACCCCATCCAATATGCTACCGCCCAATATCAAAGACTTTCTAAACGATATGCAAATAACTTTGATGACAGTAAGGCGGATTTCATCATTACTTGCGACCTGCTACGCATCGGCATAACCGAGAATATCATCAAGAATACCCTGAAAAAAACTAGCCCAAACTTAGAAACCAGAAAGATTGGACACATCGAAGATTATCTTGACAGAACTATAGCTGCTGCTCACCGACGACTGCAACAATCAAAAACTAAATGAGAACACACAGCCCCCCTCTCCGAGGGAGGGGAAAAGGCGCTTCGCGCAAACTGGTTGTTCGGTTATAGTCCCTACTGAAAGGTTAAGAGGGGAGGGATTCCCCTCCCCGCCTTTCAGAAGGAAAAGCGTATGAAGTTTATAAAGCTCGTCATACGAGTTTTTCCTTTGTTTGAATTTCGCATAGAAATTATGCTGAAATCTCGAACTAGGTAAAACTTTGGGTAGTGGGGAATTGCAGACCCTGCTACCCTCTTTTCCATTTCATTGTATGGATAGCTGTTAAAAATTCAATTCATTTTCTCAAACTTAACTGAATTCTTCAAACTCTTTAAAAATCTTTTCCTGTTCACTCTCTTTCAATTTTACTTTTGGTTGTTCATTTGAACTTAGGGCTTTCTTTGGTTCTGCTTTATTGACTTGTTTTGATTCCTTCGACTTTCCTGGTTCCTTCTTAACCTTTTCTATATCTCCTGGTTTCTGTCCTTTCTCCAACAGCGGTAAATCCCAAGCTGCCCTGTGAGAATTCTGTGTCAGCAACTTATCCAGTTTTTCAACGACTTCTTCTTCCTTCCTTGCCCCTGTTTCGATTTCATAAGCTACCAGAAGTCCCATAGAGATAAGTCGCAGCGTTCGCCTGTTTCGTTCAGCTTTACTCAACAGCCGTTGTTCTTCCCGAATCTGTCTTTCCAGTTCCCGCTTTCGTTGCTGTAACTTTTCAAGCCGTTTTTGAGCAGGCGTTTTAGTCTTATCCTCTAAATCTTCCTCTGCCATAACTCCCCCCATCCCTTCCTCTCAATCTACCGCAAATCGCCTGCTGCTACCATTTCTCCTGGTTGCTATTCCTCCCTTTCTAAATCATTCCGTGCGCTCTACCATCCTATGCTGCCAGCATTGTGCTATAGTGGGTTTGCTTCTTACTAGCGGCACCACCGATAGTAAGCGCGTCTCTATATGTTGTCCGCAGCTACGCTGCTCCCAACATGACGCGGCAAGCGAGGGTGCTAGGCACACCCCCTCTTGCATCTCCCCCGCCCAGGATGCGGTACTTTGACAATGGCACTGTACAATTACGACAGTCGCGTTCTTGGAAGAAGCAACGGCGACACCGCTGTTAGCTATGCTGCTTACTGCTCTGCCGAAGAACTCTATGACCATTATTACGGCAAGACCCGAAGGTTTGGTAAAGCCGACCAGCATGACCGCATCTATGCCAAAGGCATTATGGCACCAGCCGACGCCGCCGATTGGGTCTATGACCGGGAGAAACTTTGGAACAAAGTGGAGCAGGCGGAGAAACGAAAAGATTCCCAACTCTGTCGAGAAATCATTATCTCCCTTCCCCGCGAACTGAACCACGAGCAGAAGCAAAAACTGATCAAGCGATATGTGCAAGAACAGTTCGTTGTTAAGGGCATGGTTGCAGATGTAAGTCTGCATAACTTCGAGGGAAAAGATTCTCATAACCCTCATGCACATATCCTGCTCACCACAAGACGGGTTGACGGTGAAAGGTTCGCTCTCAAGAAAGAGGAATCCTGGCGCCCTAAAATGGTCAAAGATGCCAAAACCAGGCGGGTTATTGTTGACCCGGAATACCTCAAGCAAGAACGCCAACAATGGGAGAACTATTGCAACCATGCCCTGGAACTTGCAGGCAGAGATGAACGGGTTGATTGTCGCAGTCTCAAGGATAGAGGGATTGATAAAATACCAGCTCCCAAATTGGGGAAAGCTCATGCGATGGAACAGCGCCCGGAATGGAAAGGCAAGACCAGGGCAGGCAATGAACATCGAGCGGTTAAAGAACTGAATAACCGCAAACGCCAGCTTCAAAAATTAGAACAAGAGAAAGCATCTTTAGAGAAAGAAATCGAAGCAGAAAAGAAATTAGTCATTTTGGAAGTTGCTCAACAAAAACGGCAAGAACAAAAGAAGCGTACTCATCAAACTGCCAAAAATATTGCTGAAACTCTTCATCAAAAACCCGCCCCTCCTCAACAGAAACAACCCATCAACCCTAGTCAAGAACTGACCGAAGATGAGCGCGAACTGCTTAGACAATGGCAGGAGTATCATGAACGGGAACGAAGTAATAAACTTAGCAGGGATGAACAAAGCTGGGAACCAGAAAGATGAATATTACGTTTTTTGAGGTTTAAAAATAAGGAGCAAGAAAGACGGTATGGTTAGTTGTGTTGCACTCTACCAATTCTTATGCCGTCTCAACGTTTCTGGCGGTCTATCTTTTCTGCTTGCACTGCTGCTCTTGTACTTGGTCAGCAAATATTACTTAAAACTAGCATCGTTCAAGCACAATCCACTCCAGTAGACCCACTAATCAAACCTGCTCAATGGGGTTGGTCATCAGATGTTTTTCCAGATGCGTTTAGTGCTTGTCAGGATGCGGCAAAATTTAGAGGAAGTACAACGACTGCCATTAAATTGATACCTAGTTACATCAACCCAAGCATTATCATTGGTGCTGAGTGCCATATCAAAAATTGGTATTTAAAATCGGAAAATGTATATGTCAGTTGCCCTTTAGCAAGTAGATTAGAAGATTATTATGTTTATACTGGCGGAATTAATGGAGTGTGCGTTTTAGGCTCTCTCCTTAACAAGACGGGCGGAACAAACGAAACAGACGAAATATTAGAGTTCAAAGATACACCGCTTACTGGAACAAAAAACCCAGGCTCATCCCCTACCTATACTGATAAACCGTTAAGCGGTCAAGAAACTGTCCCATTAATCTTATTACTAGGAGGAGTAGCAATAGGAGTATCCATCCTAAATAATGAAGCCCCTACAACTCCTTCCGATATAACAATTGACCCTGGAGATAATCCACAACAAACATCTCCAAACCCAGAAACTACTCGTCCTCCCATTCTTCCAGAACAAACTAGTCCCTCTGACCAACCACAAAATGTAACGTTACCAACTGATAATTCTCAGCTAAAACACATTTTCACTGAAAAAGATGGGCATTTACCAGACACACCTGAAAATAGAGATTTATTAGTTAAGGTTGCATCTGATGGAAAAAATTATCTTGGAAAAGACAAGTATGGAAATGACCTTTATGGCAAAATTAACCCCGATGGGTCACAAACATGGGCTCAGGTTAGAGATGGTGTCATCCAAAATGGTGGAAAAAATGCCCCTGGTAAAATAAGAACTCTTGATACTAAAACTGGTCAATTTTAGATAAATAAATAAAATTTTACCTAGATACAATATGGAATTTTCAGAAGAAGAAAAGATATTTTACTTCCAGGTTATGCGTGCTTTTTTGGAAGGTTATTTTGAACGCGGGCTTCGTGCATCTGACGACGTGCGAAATATACTAAGCTGGACTGCCTTTACATTACGAGAACAAAACGAGGTTCTCACTTTAGATGCTGCAATGTGGATATATTGGAATGAAGCACTTCAAAAAGTAAAAGAAGCTTATGAACAAGGAAATCTTGATTCTGCTGTATAGAACATAAATTCAATAAACAGTATAAAACAAATAGTTTATTCAGCTTGAATCATATTAGACAATGGTTACAGTCACGCGAAACGTAACCGTGAACAAAGCGTAACCATGTATTTAACCCTTGGTGAAGCTGCCAAAGCCACCGGAAAAAGCAAGACTTCTATCCTGCGAGCTATCAAGGACGGCAGGCTGTCTTACGCAGAAAAGAACGAACACAGCTATAAAATAGACCCCGCCGAATTGTTCAGAGTTTACCCCCCGGTTGCTGATAGTAACCTCACCAAAAGTAACGGTACAAATCAGGGAAATGGAACAGAGAGTAACCCCATAATCTTAATAGAAGTAACGGCATTACGAGAACGACTACAAGCCGTTACGGAACAGTTACACCAATCCAAAGAGCATAACGCAGACCTGAAACAAGAACGCGACCGCTGGCAGCAGCAGGCGGACTACTGGCGGCAACAGGCAACCGGACTGCTAGAAGACAAGCGGTTACGCAGCCGTAACCCGTTACGGTTACTCTTTGGCAGAAAAGCCGCTACCCCTTAAAAACCTTGCGATTACCAAAAAAAACCATCGTAACTGCAAGCCATTTTGAATTCGTGTAACATTTTCAAAAATGCCCCAATTTACTAAGCTTCCTGCTATATTGAAATTGTAATACAAAATCAAAAAGGCAGGCAGGGCAATGCCCAGAGGCGGAGCGAGAGAAGGAGCAGGACGCAAACCCAAATACGGAGAACCAACGAAGCTGCGGCGAGTCCCCGCCAGCTTCACCGCTGACGATGTAACCAAGGCGATTCAAAGCCGGGAAATCATCACCCAACTGCAAACACTCATTCAGGAGTGGCAGCAGCAAGCCCAGGAAGCCGCCGAAGGCAGCAAAACGAATAAACACCCCAGAACCTACGACAAAGCCCTTAAACTGCTTGAGGAGCTTACCCAGCTTCTACCTCATCCTGACCCCTGAAAAGCGAGTCACTGTAGCAAAGGGAAAATAATCCCCGCTAAGGCAAAGGAAAGTTTTTTCGCCAAATGGCGGCTGGTGACAGCTATGTGCCTGTTAGCCCATCATCGGCTACACACAACGCCACAGCGCCCCCCACGATTGCGCGAAGCGCCTTTTTCACCTCCCCAAGAGGGGGGGCGCTGTGTGAAAAAGGAGTGGGTTTTAGACCCTAAAAATGCCCCCATAAAATAATAGAAGGGATTGTTTCCTAAAAAAAATCTCTGAAAGCCGCTTCCCATAAGGGTTTGATGGCAATTTTTTTTTCAAAAAATCCTACTCTGACAGTACATGAATCCTACTCTGACAGTACATGAATCCTACTCTGACAGTACGTGTTTTAACTTTTTTTTGAGTAGGAATGTTACTTTTTAATAAGTAGCTTGACAAAATCAGTCGTTTTTTCTTACTACTCATTTATGAGTAGTTAACCTATATAACATAAATGAGGAACAAAAAATGGTTGATGCAGGACAAGCAAAGAAAATCCATTACCTGGAAACTTTAAGGCACGTGAGTGAGGACGGAATTGTGAAAGAGGAAGATAGTTTAAAAATTGTGAGACTTCCCCAAGAACCGCCTTTTATAAAAATGTATGTAGATGATTTAACAGCCGTCTTAAAACTACCAGCCGGAAGTAAGGACTTATTGCATCAACTTCTTTTGAAGATGGATTATGAAAATGTAATTATTTTGACCAGCCGAAGAAAGAAGGAGATTGCAGAACGTGTAGGAATAAAAATACAGACTTTTGATAATTATTTAAGAAAAATTGTTGATGCGGAAATCTTTGTAAGGATTGATAGAGGAGAATACAAAGTAAATCCAAAACTCTTTGCGAGAGGTGATTGGAATAGCATTTATAAGCAAAGGGAAGAGTGGTGGGAGCTTAAAATTACCTACAAACAAAATGGTAAGAGAGAAATTTCAGCAAGAAGCGTTCCCGCTAAAGAGAATTAAAAAATGTCCGACGAATTTAAAATTTTTCTTAAAAATATAGGAAAGAATGCAGGAGACAAAAAATTGTCTAAAGAAACAGGTAAAGTGCTATTTTACCTTATGAGTTTTATAGATTTTGAGAATCCTTCTATTGTTGGACAAGCAGAAATCTCTAAAAATTTAGACATCCCATTATCTTCTGTGAACAACGCCTTTAACCAACTCATTGAAGCAAACATTTTGACTAAAATGACCGTTAAAGGTCGCATGGGAAACCACGATACTTACAAGTTCAATGATGAACTATGGACAGAACCTATCTAGCAATTCGCCGTCAACTCCAGGGAATGAACTGTCAGGGATACGAAATCGGCATCCGTGATTCTGTCACTGGAAAAATGATGTCCCGCCAATGGAACCTAGACCAGGTTCTTAAATCTGTCAGCTTTCTCAAAGGAATGAATGTCA
>NZ_CAWMYC010000061.1:0-6867 GCF_963872035.1 Scytonema sp. HK-05 | reverse complement strand
GTTCGTTTGTGGACTCTTCAAGAATCCCCCGGCTTTTAGCCGTGGGGAGTATCAATCGCGTTCCTCCTCCGGAAAAGATCGGACAGCACACCACACGAGAGTTCTGATAAAGCGCATCTATATCATCTACAAATCCAGGAAACTCAACACCTGGAACTTTTTTGTTGTAGCTGCGAATATTTTGCGGATAAGGTCCTGCAATAATTAACCTAGCATCCGGTATAGCTTTATAGATATCAGTCCACACTTGTTCGATGAGAAAGTTGGCGGCGTTCATGTTGGGAAAATAGTTGTAGCCTCCTATTAACAGCAAAGTGGGTTCTTGTGCAATCGGTTGTTGTTCTGGAATCGCAATTGCGTTGGGTACAGTCACAACATTGGGCAATCCTAAGCGTTTTGTCAGATAGCGGCGATCGCCGCTTGAACACACAAACGAGCAACGCGCCTTACGAATCGCTTGCATCTCACCCCAAAAACGCGCAGGTACTTGCAAGTAATACAGCTGCGTTGCAAGCCCAGTGGGTGGCTAGCGAATTTGGCGCATAAAACTGATATGTTCAATATCATCTAAATCAAGAAAAACAGGTGGCAAAGATTGCTGTACCTGCATCACTGCACTCATTGATGACAGCCGATGCACAAATATGGCATCTGGTTTTCGACTCAAACATTCCTCAAGTGCTTGCATCTGCTGCGGCGATATGAAAAAGTCTGACTGTTTGAAAAAGTTGAAAATGCCATCCCACTGCTGTCGCCACTTGGGGAGTGAGTTCTGTTCCTCCTTGGGGCAAAGAAATAGGTTAATCTTAGTTTGCCAGTGTTCGGAAAACGTGCGTTCTGTTTGGGCGATCGCCTCCAGAGAAACCTGTGTTTCTGGTGGCACAAAAAACAGCATGTCTATTTCACCAATCTCTTTGATGGCATCAATAAACAGTGACATGCGTTTGTATACACCTTGGGTGCAAGTGCTTAAATCACTAGGAAAGTGAATAGAGACGAATAAAATTCGCATTTTGAGGTTTGCAAAGTTCAGCAAATATATGTTCATTGCACCCCAAATAAGCACCTAGATTTTAACCTTTTTTAATCTCAAAGGTTTTGTTTGCCCCTGTTTTATGCTTGATAGAGGAAGATTCGGAAGAATTGATGATACCTTAAAAGGGGACTTGTAGATATGAAGTAATTTTTCACCCTTCAGCGTTAGGAGGAGTTCGATTGTGAATAAGTCAGCACTGATTACTCTCCCCTTGCTGGCATTTTTTATCCTACTGCCAGCAAGTACATCTACGTATGCCCAAGCTTCACCCAATCATGCTGCTATGATGCCCTCATTTAACCTGAGTTCGCAAAAATGGAAAAACCGAGTGCTGCTAGTCTTTGCTCCCTCCAGCAACAACCCTGCTTATCAACAGCAGATGCAAAAATTCCAAGGGCACAAATCAGCTTTTGTTGAGCGAGATTTGATTCTCGTTGAAGTCTTGACAGATGGAAACAGTTATGCAGATTCGCAGCAAATAGATCCTTCTTCAGCTGCTAGGCTGCGCGATCGCCTTCAAGTTGGCGCTCAAGATTTCCGCGTCATTTTGGTCGGTAAAGACGGCGGCGTCAAGCGTCGTCAAACGACTCCTGTCCAAGCCAAAGCCATTTTTGAGCAAATCGATGCGATGCCTATGCGACAGCAGGAAATGCAAAAACGAGGTAGCTAGAAGTTGAGTACTGCTTGTTGTTGCAACTGCAAGTCAACGTCGAATCAGGACTCGCTAACCTACTCTGGTATGATCTGCCATTGCTTGGAAAGCGGCTATCTCATAGAACTCACATCAGCCCTCAAACAGGGGGGCGATCAGTTTGCTGAGATCACCGCACCTAACCTATAGCCATCGACAGGTCATTTTTAGTTTTACCATAGAAAATATTGTTGTTTCTCATTCCTCAAATTGCACTATTATTGTAAATAAAGAAATAAAAATTAAATTTTTAAATAGAAATGAAAAGTAGTTGTATACATTCGTAACACTTACTGATTCCTTCTCTTCGCCACTCATTTAGGGTAACTACTTTTTCATTTAATGGAAAATAAACCCTTACTTATGTGTCCTACTACCTTGCCACTATAAGATTACCTATTTATTCTTCTTTACTCCTCGTTGGCGTTCTAGCCTGCGCCATTATGCTGCGCGTCTAAAGCGTTTTTGGCGGTATGCGCCAAGGGCGCACCCTACGCGAACGTTAAAAAATTAGGTATTCTTCCAGTGGGATAGGAGTACAAGAGTGCAGTTATCAGAAAAATGATGCAAAAGGCATCAATTAAAATTTTTTGACAATTCCATCTAATGCTGTTTGAAGCAAGCACCAGAGGGAAAACATAGTTTGGTACCCTGTAGGTTTTTCAGCCAATACTTCAGCAACGCTGCATGAAGTAATAAGGCTGCATCTACTGAGTAAACAACATACTTTTGGCTGTTGCGTCTTCGTAGCTCAAGACTTCTCATAGCTTAAGTAGCCGTAAATAGCTACGGTCTGCATCTTATTATTGGATGGAATTTTATCTTTTATTTTGTTTCCAGAGATTGAGAAATTTATCATTCCGCTGACTCTTATCTAGACCCTAAGAGCCAGAGTATTCTCAGAGTACTCTCAGGTTACGACCAATGTCACGGGTCGTTCAGTACTTGCTTGTCCAACTTAATACCTTAATCTTACTATAGTGAACACCTTATCTTCCCCGGTTTTAGAAGTACTAGAACCCCAGGCTGCATCTGCACCAATCATCAAGACTGACGCGCCGCCAAAAATTTCCAAGCAAGCCACAAGGACAAGCCTTAAGGCATCTACTATCGATGGTGTGTTAGCGACTATTTTTTCCAACATCACTGGCGGCGTATTGCTGATTAACTTCTTACTCCAACTAGGTGCCACCCCAGTAGAAATTGGTTTGCTGTCGTCAATTCCCATGCTGGTAAATTTTCTCCAACCACTGGGAGCTTATATTGCCGACAGCATGAAAAGTCGCCATTGGTACATTTTAGCAATTTTTGCACCTTCGAGACTACTGTGGCTGATTTTAGTCGGGGGCATTGCGTGGTTGGGCTGGTCTAATACTGCTTCACACGAACTTGTCACTTGGACGTTGGCAATCATCCTAATCACCAATATCTTAGGAGCTTTAGGGAGTTGTGCCTGGTTTAGCTGGATGGCTGCTTTGGTTCCTCAACGCTTACGAGGTCGCTATTTTGGAATTCGCAATAGTGCCGCTAGTTTGACTAATCTTGTTTGTGTGCCACTTCTCGGTTTTGCCATCTCAGCTTGGCCCGGTGGCTCAATCCAAGGTTACGGTGTGCTGTTGTTATTAGGAGTTGTCATTGGGCTGTTGAGTTTGGCATGTCAATTTTGGATGACGGATGTCAATCCACAAATAATCGAATATAGCAAAGCAAAGCCCCAACAACAGGAAAATGCTCGTAACCACCCTGAAAAACTCAATATTTTTCAAGATATCAATTTCTTAAAGTTTCTGCTCTATTTGGGATTGTGGATGTTTGCGTTCAACCTGAGCGCGCCATTTTTCAATCTTTACATGATGGAAAATTTGGCTTTGGATGTCAGCACAGTCACACTCTATACCAGTTTGGTAGCTGGAGCGAACTTAGTCATGCTAGTGTTCTGGGGAAGGTTAGCTGACCGGATTGGTAATCGTCCCTTGCTGTTGTTAGTCGGCATTGTGATAGCAGTCACACCTTTATTCTGGCTATTTGTTGGGTCTGATTCAGTTTCCGTATGGGTATGGCTACCGCTCATACACTTGGTCTGTGGCGGTTTTGGGGCAGCGACTGACTTGTCCATCACCAATATTCAAATGTCCCTGGCATCAGCAACTCGTCCTTCTCAATATTATGCGATCGCCGCAGCTGTTGCTGGAACGTGCGGTGGTTTGGGTTCAGCAGCTGGCGGCTACATAGCTGGGTTAGATATTATTGGTGGCTTAACAGGGTTATTTGCTCTTTCAGCTATTTTGCGATTGCTTGCTCTGATACCCTTGGTATTTGTGCAAGAACAGCGCAGTCTGTCTATTGTGCAACTGATGCGGAATATCATAAGCTTCAAGCCTCAAGAAGCGTCCTTTTCAACTGTGGAAATTGCAGCTGGGGTAGATTAACCGACTATCGAAGCCCATAACCCCACGAGGTAGTTTTAAATTTTCGCTTAATTGGGCAGAAGCCTCTCACTGACCCCAATGGGGAAGTGATGAGATGAATGCCCGAACAATCAGGGTGCGTCCCCCGATCAATATCAACCTTTATGTTGATGAGACAGCGGGGACAGCGCCCTGATTGTTAATCTCCGTGGTAGTATAACAGTAGTCCAAACCGCTAGTTGGCGGACGAGAGTAGCCGTGGTCAGCGAACTTGTCAAAGCGGAAGAATAAAAGGCTAGAGACCACACTGGACTTGGAGGCGAATACTGTAGTCTCCCGTAAGACAAAGTCCTAAATCAAAAGTTATTTGCCTGCGGAAGGCTGGGCGACTGCCGGGGTCTAGGCTTGACCTAGTAAAGGTGGAAACACCAGAGACGTTGTGTAAGACCAAGTTGTACTTGTACAAGGAGGCAACGGCGAGTGACACCGGAAGCCTACACTCACCCATGAGCGGGAGTGTAGGTACTTCACTAACCTAAATGGATGCCTAAGCCAGAGAGCTACCCTCCTAGCTTAGGCATCCATTTATTAATAGATATGAATTGTTAAACAACACACATTTTCCTTGCGTGGCAAGTGTAGTAGTTTGTATATAAATCATTACTTTACTTGCTCAGGAAATTTTCTTACCAATAGAAATGTTTGGTAAAAACTTTAATATGACAACCCGATTAATTAACCTTTCTATCATATCTACCACAGCTACCGCAGCATCACTGACAGCTTTAGTAGCGATTCTACCACCAGTTCAAGCGGTCACATTCGTTACTGAGCGCGCGGTTGTGGGAAGCAATGACCAAGTAGACTGGTCAAGTTTAGGTTCAGTGAATCCTTTGAATTTTTTACCCAACACCTTCTCAACAAAATCTGAAGGAGGTTTAGGGCTAAGTGTAGAAATACCCACAATTCCTGGTTTGACTCCGCCATTTGTCTTTCAAACTCTGCCTGAACCTGGAATTCCAACTAACTTTGCTAGCGGCGATTTCGTCCTTTTCACAGGTTTTCAACCAGGAGGTTTTCCTGCAGTTGGGAATCCTGGACCTTTGAGTATTACCTTCGATACGCCTGTTTTGGGCGCTGGTACTCAGATAACTGTAGACGATACTCCAGAATTTAGGGCGTTTATCTCAGCTTTTGATCAAGACAATAACTTGTTGGGGAACTTCTCCACAATTGGGACTTCCTCCTTAGCGTTAGATAATTCGGCTCTCTTCCTTGGTGTGAGCAGTGATACTCCCAATATCTCGCGACTGGTTTTTAGCACTTCTGTGCCAAACCGTGCTGTCGGAATCAATACCCTTAGCATTGCTGCTGTCCCGGAACCAACTTTCACTTTCGGTCTATTAGCCTTTGGTTGTTTGGGCACAGGTTTAACACTTAAGCGCAAACTAAATAAAACCATTTAAAAATGTAACTTTCAGGTAGGAATGATCGAGGTGGCTGAAGCTATCTCCCTACCAATGTTCAATCTTTCTGAATTATCGGACATATTGTATCTTCAGGCTTAGTTGCTAAACTGTCCCATCCTGACAATAATCCCCTTAATTCATGCCGCAAAGTCAATAACTGTTCAATTTGTCTATCAATCTCTGATATCTTATCTTTCAGCTTCTGTTGAATGTCATCACAAGCAGGTTTCCCTCCATCATAAACTTGGAGGATTTCGCCAATTTCTTGCAAGCTTAAACCAAGGCTCTGAGCGCGTTTAATAAAATAAAGACGGGTCAGCACATCAGATGAAAACTGACGAAACCCTCCCTCAGTTCGCCCTAAGGACTGAATTAAACCTAGACTTTCGTAATAGCGAATTGTCCTAATAGGAACTCCGCTTAAAGCTGTTACCTGACCTATTAAAAGCAGTTTCTTATCTTGAGTTAACACGGTATCTCCCTGTTTATACAGTTTTTTACGACATTTCTAGCAATCCTAATTCATGCGTGAAAATTATTTTGGTACGAACCACGTAGACACGAAGTGGCGTGCCGAACGCGAGTGCGTGTCCGTGTTTGACAAGGCTAGGACACATTACACGCGGAGCGGTGAGGCAGTGCACTCAATGACAGCAAACCCAAACCCAACAAAGCACAAAATAAAGCAGCAAGAATGAAATATGAAGTATCTAATACTTAACTGTATACTTCATTATTGAGAGAATATTATCTTTTCCTTAAGTTTTAGAAAAGAAGTGGCTTTGCCACTTCTAAGTAATTCCCAGGTAGAACCTATAAAACTAGTATAACTTTTATAATAAATTTAAATAGTATAGTTATACACTTATTAAGTGTTACTGATATGTTAGTTTTGTTTACCTTCGTAATGTTGCTGAGGCTGAATCCAGCGCATGACAGACTGACTCTATTTTCCTCCAAAAGTCAAGAAGACTGGCTCTTGGATATTATTGGTCTATTTTTTTAAGAAATTCTCATTGATGTTGTTTAAATGACGAAGAAAGAACTTAGAACCAGGGGAGTCAGCCCCTGAGTCCTTACGGACACGCTCCGCGAACGGGGAAGTCAAAAGTCAAAAGTCAAAAGTCAAAAGTAAGAACCCCATAAATAAATTTAGGGGCTTGTAACAAGGACGCCGTATTTGTCTTGCGCCTACTCGGTGAAATACATTTTTTCTTTTTCCATAAATAAATTTAGGGGCTTGTACCTTTTTCTTTCTGGTCA
>NZ_CAWMYC010000060.1:0-7124 GCF_963872035.1 Scytonema sp. HK-05 | reverse complement strand
GAACCCCGGTAGAAGTGGCAGGAACCTCTCAAAAATGAGTAGCATAGTTTAAATTTTAAATAGGAAAAGGAGTATATCCAATGAAACTCGACAAGTTTCTATTAGCACAAAACATGGCTTTTTTAACATCGATTCCGCCGGAAAGCAACTTAGCAAAATTACTTTCTTTTTGTTTAGCAACAAAGGTTAGAGAAAAAACGCCTGGCACAGAAATTTTGAAGTTAACTTATCAGCTTATGGAAAACCCATCACGGTTACCATATTGGGCTCAAGACGTGATGGGACACGATTTAGATTACACATCCCAAGAGTGGGAAGCATTAGCAAAAATGGGTATCAAGGATGCGAAGGAGTTTATGGCAATTGTGGAGCAAGAATTAGAGAATTTGACGTTTTAATATAAACTTTTCTAGTTCCTATTAGCAAATCAAGATTCGGAGCTACGGAAAATATGTCTTTAAATATTGAGCTTTTAGAAGAAAGTTTTCAGCGAGTTAAACTTCATGCCGATGAGTTTGCTGCTAGCTTCTACGAAAATTTATTCACTGCTTATCCAGAAGTGAAACCGTTGTTTGCCAAAATTGACATGGCAACACAACAAAAAAAGCTGTTGAATGCTCTTGTTTTAGTGGTTGAAAATCTTCGTAACCCAGAGGTTTTAGGACAAGTTCTCAATACCTTGGGAGCCAGACACATTGGATATGGAGCTATTCCTAAATACTATCCTGCGGTCGGAGAAGCATTACTCACGACGTTTGCACAGTACCTCCAAGAGGATTGGACTTCCGAAGTCAAGCAAGCTTGGGTCGATGCGTTCAGTGCGATCGCAGATCAAATGTTAAAAGGTGCAAATGAAATTCATGCAGGTGTTGAATTAGAGGATTCAGCCACCATTGCATCATCTGAAACAGCAACCGCCGCATCTAACGTTGCAGAAAAAGAGGCGAACGAGTTACCTGCAGATTTGCTAGAAAAGAGTTTTGCCACTATTAAGCCACGTGCTCAAGAATTCGTCGCCAGTTTCTACGAAAACTTGTTTATCGCCCACCCAGAGGTGAAACCGTTGTTTGCCAACATTGACATGGTAACACTACAGAAAAAGCTGTTAAATGCTCTAATCTTAGTTGTAGAGAATCTCCGTAACCCAGAATCTCTAGGGCAAGTTCTCAGTGCATTGGGAGCCAGACACGTTGGCTATGGGGCACTTCCTAAATACTATCCTGCGGTGGGAGAAGCCTTACTCACAACGTTTGAACAGTATCTTCAAGCAGATTGGACGCCTGAAGTCAAGCAAGCCTGGGTGAATGCTTTTCGAGCGATCACTGCTGGGATGTTACAAGGCGCTCAGGCAGAATCTTCAATAGCTGCTCATGATGAGAAAGCAACAATATCAAAACAGCCCATAGCATTCAAGACACAGCTTCAACACAAGTTGAAGACATTTCAAGCTCAATCGCTTATTCAACAGTGGAGTGCAATTCTCAAGCAAATACCAGAAAAAATTGTTAATGCTTTCTGGACACTGCCAGCATGGCAAGTTGTGATTATTTCACTCATTGTATTAGAGGGCATTTTTGTAATTGTCGATGACAATTCCTTTTTTTCAGAGATTGTAGACAGTGTTGATACTGTTAGTGTCGTGATTGCTTTAGTTTTGTTTATAAAGGAAGCACCCGATCGCCGAAAACAATTTCACTACCAAGCGTGGAGCACGATTGATGCTGCACACGATGTCAGAGTCAGCTATGCCAGAGTTTTGGCACTTCAAGATTTAAATGAAGATGGTATTCCGCTTAGAGGATTGGATGCTCCAAATACAGAGTTGATTAATATTTATCTACCAAAAGCGGATCTGAGCGAAGCGAATTTGAACGAAACGGATCTCAGCAATGCCAATTTGAACCATGCCAACTTCAACAATGCCAAACTCAACCGAGCAAAATTATCAGGTGCCAACTTGAGCCATACCAATCTGAGTTTTGCTCAATTGAGCCATGTGAACTTTAGTAGCGCCAACCTCAGTCATGCCAACTTAATTTGTGCAGATTTGAGCCATGCCAATCTGAGTGGTGTCAATTTGAAATATACCAGTTTGAGTGGTGCAAAATTAGAGGGTGCCTATCTGACAGGTGCAAATTTGAAATATGCCAAAGTTAGTGTTAATGAACTGACTGGTGCTTTTCTTGAAGGTGCAATTATGCCAGATGGTTCCAGATATCAATCTCTGAAGAATTCAACTGAGATGACGAGCGATGGTTAATTAAGAAGAACGCAGAACACGCTTGGGCAGTAATCAGAATATCCAAAACGAGTGAATCCGCGCTTATTTAAGTACGGAAAAAGTTTGTTGGTGTCCGCATGTTATTGACGGGGGCATCTCTACCAATACTTCATTCCAGAACTCTTAATTCATGACCAGAAAACGCGTTTAATATTCTGAGTTCTGAGTTCTGAGTTCTTTGTTGGTGATACGAAACTAATGACTCATAACTAATGATAAAAGTGTACATTCCCAAACAAGGCGCGGTTGAGCATAACAAAGCAGAGATTTACGAGCTTGTTCTAACTGTTTAATTATGCTTGGTTGACGCTTCTGCTGCCAGTAAAACTGTTGCAGATAATCGACTAACCACAATTGAGCTTCTGTATCTAAATCCTTATCAATTTGTTTGGCTAATTCCAGAGCATCACGATAGGATGAAGGCACTTTGGTCACGGTTTTGAGGAGTTCAGGGGGAATAGCTTGCAGTTGTTGGTAAGATGCGATCGCATCTCCCGGACTACCAGCCGCGACACTCAAGACTGCCGAATGCTGCAAAATTTCCTCATGTCCTGTTTGTTTCAGAACTTGAGCCATTGCTGCTGCATCCAAACGATAAAAAGGAATTCGCTGACAGCGTGACACCAACGTTGGTAACACAGACTCAACCGAAGGCGCAATTAAAATCAGCGTCGCCTGTCCGGGTTCTTCCAAAGTCTTGAGTAAGGCATTTGCTGCTGCTTCCGCCATTGTTTCTGCTTGCTCTAACACTATCATGTGTCTTGGTGCTTGCAACGGCGGACGACTGAGAAATTCAGTAATTTCTCGAATTTGTTCTAAGCGAATTGTCGGCGGTGCTTTGCGCTTGACTCCTTTTTCTGCGGCTTCGGTTGCTGTGAGTCGTTGTCCTTGATACAGGTAAGTTGGCTGCACCCACAACAAATCTGGGTGATTACCTTGTCGCACACGGTTTTGATGTGAACCAAAGAGCAATTCCACAAAGCATTGTGCTGCTAAACTCCGTCCTACACCCTCTGGACCCGCAAACAGATATCCTGGAGCAACACGATTTTTTAGTACAGCTTGTCTCAGTAATTCTACTGCAGCGTGTTGCCCGACAAGTGGTGCAAATGCATCATTGGTCATTTGTTAGTTGTTAGTTGTTAGTTGTAGAGACGCTTCAAACAGCGCGTCTCTACATTTGTTAGTTGTTGAGTACTACCCACTACCCACTACCCACTATCCACTACCCACTATCCCCAAGCTTTCAGCCTAGAGGTTAAGATTGCCTGAATCTGTTGCTGTACAGCTTCTTTATTCAAGCTACCATCTACACGGACAATTCGCTCTGGGTAAGATGCATACAGTTGAGCATATCCTTGCTGGACGCGACGATGAAAGTCTATGGTCTCTTGTTCAATGCGGTCAAATGTATCCCCGTCTCCTCGTTTGCGAGCAAGTCCTACCTCGACATCAACATCAAACCACAAAGTCAAATCGCTTTCTAAGCTGGAGGTGGCGATCGCATTTAGCTGACGGGTTAAACTCATATCTAAACCACGTCCCCAGCCTTGGTAGGCAATGGTAGAATCGGTGTAGCGATCGCACAAAACAATCGCCCCGTCTTGGATGGCTGGCTTGATAACTTGCTCAACGTGTTGCGATCGGTCAGCAGCATACAAAAGTAACTCTGTCCTATCTGCAATTGAGTTAGACTTAGCTGACAACAACAGTTTTCGTAGATGCAACCCTAACTCTGTTCCTCCTGGTTGACGAGTTACAACGACAGAAGTCTGAAAACTTTGTAACCATTCTTGCGTTAGCTGTATTTGGCTACTTTTGCCAGAACCTTCTACCCCTTCAAATACAATCAATCTGCCCTTCATATTTTGTGAATGCTGCTACCGATTTTGACAATGTCTGTTTGAATATCACCCGATTGGGTGATCCTACAGGATGAAGCGTAACTATTGAAAGCCATTGTATTCTTTATAGCAACCAGCAATAAGCAGTAGTAATAGCAATAGGCGAATTTGGCTATGAGCAAGCAACAGGAAGCAGATATCAAACTAGCATATCAAACAGCGGCAGAAATGACATACATCGTAGCCGTTGGCTTGAGTAAAGTTATGGAAAAGCAGAAGAAAGAGAAACTCATTGCCAAGCGACAAAAGCGAATGAAATCACTGCAGAGTCTCAAGTCATGTGCGCTAAATTGATTCCAATACTCAGAATTAGGACTCTTTGCAAGTGACACCCAGACACAACAGACAACTCCAGAAATGAAATTTCAGCCTAGATGGGACAAGATTTTTATGCTAATTTTTGGACATGTCTATGTAGAGACGTAGCATGCTACGTCTCTACAAGCATGGAATCGTCACAAATAACGCTTAACTGAAGGGTATTGCTCTATAGTTCAGTTACGACGATGGACTAGTTGCGGGTTTAGTAGTACTAGATGCTGGTTTTCGTTGTTGTTGGTAATAGCCTGCGACTTTTTTAACATAATCACCTGTGAAACCACTGTTGCAGCCTGTATAGTTACCAGTCATCCACCAACAAGCAACGCCACGCACAGCCGCCGTTTCATTACTACCAGTAGCAGTCAACTGATTATTTAACTCCCGGCGTGCAATGCACGAGACAACTTGGCGTGCTAAGCCAGAATTATTTTCAAACTCTGTAGGTGTAACTTCTTTCTTGAGACAAGTTTTGGACCAGCCTTTGAGGGTTTCTGGTTTAACTTGCCATTCACTATAATATCCATCATTTGCAGTACCAGTTTTCGGTGCAGCCAGCCGCAGTGCTTCTACCATCCTGTTGACTTGGGCTTCAGACGCGGACGACTGTTGTGCTTGAGCGAAAGTTGATGCTGGAAAAACCACGCAAGACAATCCAAAGCTCAGAATCGCTCCACTAAGTAATAATCGCATTGGTTTTCTCCTCACGACATTGAACTTCTTTTTTATACCAAAATTGAGAAAAGTGTAACCACTGCGGTTGGGCAATTGAACCTGCTGAGCGATGGCGCGAAAAGCAGCAACGAAGGCGATGCTCCCTCTGGGAGCTACCCGACAGCGGCGATGGCGCAGAGCGCAGCCCCGAAGGGGCATCGCACTTCTAAGGATTATACTTATAAGTCGCAACCGTTGTCAGATTGCTTCCACTGGTCACGGTTTATTGTATAAAAGACCCATTCAACACCATAGAGTTGGACATTTTTCTCGTATTGCATACCAGTTTTTTCCATCACTCGACGTGATGCCAGGTTTTCTGGTTTAGCGAGTGCTACCAATCGTTCAAATTGCAAAGTTTCAAAGCCGTAACGAAGGAGTGCAACTGTAGACTCAGTTGCTAATCCTTGTCCCCAGTACTTTCTCGCCAGCAAATAATTTACTTCAATTTCGTCCAGAATTGCTAGATACTCTAAACCACAGTGTCCAATTAATTGCTTGTGTGGTTTGTAAATCGTTGCCCATCTACCAAACCCGTGTTGCTTCCAGTGTGCCAGATAAGACTCTAACATTTCTTGAGTCTGTTTCCTAGAAGCTGGTTCTGAAATCAAGCGATACTTCATCACTTCTGGCTCGCCATATATCTGAGCTAAATCGTCTAAATCTGCTGTCACAAGTGGACGTAACCATGTACGAGGAGTTTCTATTACAGTCATAGTAGGATATACATTTTACACACATAAATCTGCTGTACGGTTACAAGAACCCCGACTTCTTAAAGAAGTCGGGGTTCTTGCGCGTATAATATATCAAAATTAATCACATGAACCACTACTAGTGGTAAGAACGCATTTGTTTTGAAGGCTTTGTAGTGAGCGCAAAGAGCGCTCAAAGAGTCTAGGACTAAAGTCCATTACAAACTTATACAACTATCATAATTAATGCGATGGAGTACTACCGTGTAGTGTAAGTAATTGAAAACCACTATAAGATTTTTAAGTCCAATTTTTTAAACTTTGTTTCAACTTAGGATGAGTTGCAGAAAAATTTCGATAACGTGAAGATATAGCAGTCCTATTTGATTTGTGAGAAATGTAGATACAACGGTGAGGCAGGGAGCAGTTCTCTGTTTTATGGCAGTAAGTAAAAGCCTTGGTTGGAGGTGATACTAATGACGGGAATGTTTTGGTTTTTGGGATTCTGCTTTTTTTGGCTTATTGGTCTAACTCTTTTGGTAGAAATTTGGTTGGATGAACAAGAGCAGCAGTTTTGACGGCAAATTCTGACAGCTTACCGAATCACAAGTTAATAAATCGGGTCAACTTCCAGATTTGGAAGTTCTTCATTTAAATTAACAAGCGGCAAATGTCCGATAAAAAATAGAAAACCCGTCTGAATCTTCATTCAAACGGGTTTCTACATTAAGACGAGTTTCAAGCTGCCTATAACACAGTATTTAACTCAACTTAGACATCATAGATTAAACACTCAGGCGCATTTGGATTTTCATCACAGTAGTACTCTAAGGATGTTTTAAACTTTTCTGTTGCCTGTCTATGGGATTTCTCTGCTTGCAATTCTTCGACAATATCCCAAGCTACAGCACAGCCAGCAGAGGTGTTTCCTTGAATATCACAAGTAGTACGGGCTTGCTCAATAGCTTCTAGAATGGCTCGCTCTAAAGGAGTTTGATTTGCGACTTCCCGACTAGCGTCTACAATTTTAGGCATCAAGTTTTTAGTTATCCGCTCTTTCGTTGAAGGTTTACAGTTGCAGTTCAGAGTTTCTATCCCTGCAACTGACATCTCCAATATATGCTCGATTTCAGGATGATGCAGTGTGCGGAACCGTAATCCTCATAGGTTACTTTCCGTATCAGGATTCAATCGGCTCTTAAGAGTGTTACG
>NZ_CAWMYC010000059.1:0-7930 GCF_963872035.1 Scytonema sp. HK-05 | reverse complement strand
TAACGAATTAATTTCAGAAAGGCTCTGCGTTACTCTGCGCTGACTCCCTTCGGGTATGCCTACGGCACGCCTGACGGCGAACACTAGTCGCCTGGCTGTCGGGAAACCCTGCTGCATAGCGCTGGTTCACCGCGTCCCTCTGCGTTTTAAAACGCTACGAATTAATGCAAAGCTGTACTTAGCTAAAACTAGTACTCTAATTGATTAGCAACACTAAAAGAAAATCTTGACCTTAGGCGCAAGGTAGTAGTGAGTAGCGTGATGAGTCACTGCCTGCGATGACTGGACTAAACCTACCCTGGATTCCAACATGGTTCCATGATCCTTAGGTGCAACTGATATTGACAGCACCCGTCCAGTTCTGGTGTACTCAATCTTTTTATCGGCGTACGTGGAAAACTCTAAAACGACATGCCGATGACATGAATACCCTGATTGCCTGCGGTTACTCTAAGAGGTTTAACACTGATTTGCGTAGAGCTATTGTGGTTTTTGCGCTCGTCATTATTAAGCACAACTGAAAAGCTTTATAAGGAGGAATAAATCAATGTCAATGAAGGGAATAATTAAAGGTCTAAGTGAGTTTCATAAAAACTATTTCTGTTCACATCAGGAGTTGTTCGAGCGACTTTCTCACAGCCAACACCCTGAAGTACTCTTCATCACCTGTTCTGACTCTCGAATTGACCCGAATTTGCTGACTCAAACCCAGCCAGGCGAACTGTTCATTCTTCGCAATGTTGGTAATATCATTCCGCCCTATGGAGCAATCAATAGCGGTGAAGGCGCAGCTATTGAATATGCTGTTCATGCTTTGGGGGTCAAGGATATTATTATCTGCGGTCATTCCCACTGCGGGGCTATGAAAGGACTGTTGCAATTGGGCAATCTTGCTGAAGAAATGCCTTTGGTTTACGAATGGTTAAAGCATCATGCTGAAGCAACCCGTCGCCTTGTTCAGGAAAACTACAAGGACTATTCTAGTGAAGAACTTTTAAACGTCACAGTTAAGGAGAACATCCTAACACAAATACAAAATCTGGAGACTTACCCAGTAATCCGTTCCAAACTTCATTCAGGACAACTTTACCTTCACGCCTGGGTTTATGAGATTGAGACTGGAAAAGTCTTTGCATACAACGCTAGCCTAGGTCAATTTGTACCTCTTGAGGGATTGTTTCCTGTACCTAACCCTCTAGCCATTATGCACCCAAGATAATCAAACTATTGGAGTTTTAATATATGAGTATGAAACGCTCAAATTTTACTAATACACTACAAACTTGCAAAAAGTTTTTAAGCAGAGTCAAGAATTCGTTTAGAGGAAAATATCAGCTTTATACTGGTGAACAACTGCATTGGATACAAGTAGTTTTACGACTAGAAAGTTCAGTAATTTCAGTTGTGTTTCCTTGGGTACTCTTTTTTGGTATCTATGGTTTTTTAGTGTCATTCCTCTACTCTCTTGGGTTACCCATAGGATTTTCAGAGCGAAATCGTGTACTTACCAATGCTATCTTGAGTTTTAATATAGGCTTGACTTTGCTATTGGTTTTTCGGACGAATACAGCTCATGAGCGATTTTGGGAAGGTCGTAAACTGTGGGGAGCTTTAGTCAATACGGTTCGTAATTTAACTCAGGAGATTTACATAGTAGTTAAAGAGCAGTCACCAAAAGATAGACTGGAAAAAGAGGCAATCCTTCGGCTAGTGGTTGCTTTTTCTGTTGCTATGAAGTTACATCTGAGGGCAGAGCGCTTGGACGAGCAGTTAGCGTCATTGGTGTCTGAAATTCAGTATCTCAAGTTGAAAGATGCAAAACATTCTCCATTACAAATCGCGTTCTGGCTCAGGGATTACTTACAGTATCAGCATGACCGTAATTGTCTAAATATTTATCAATTAACAGCCTTACACAAATTGGTAAGCGATTTGATAGACATTTTGGGTGGCTGCGAACGCATTTTAAAAACACCATTGCCCTTAATATATTCTATTAAACTCAGGCTACTGGTGGGAATTTATTGCCTGATATTACCTCTTGAAATAGTTATTCATTTAAGTTGGTGGACTGGTTTAGTAGTAGCTTTAGTGAGCTTCACATTATTGAGCATTGAGCAAATTGGCTCTGAAATTGAAGAACCTTTCGGTCACGATCCAAATGACCTGCCCTTAAATGTGATTTGCAACACAATGCTACACAACGTTGAAGAGTTAATCACACTTGCTCCTAGCAACGCTCATGACTGGCAATTATGGGTAAGTAAGTAAATACAGTAGACCGAAAAGATTTCTAAAAGCCTTACCATCCGTTCATTGGATTGTATACAATCCGCCAGAATACCCGTATCATTTGCCTTTTGAGCAATAGTATTGTGCATGCTCTTAAGTGCGATCGCCTTTTCTTGCAATCACCAGCCTCAGAAACGTCGTCTGAAACCCTTATTCTCTCCTCAAATTTCAAAAGTTTTCGGTCTACTGACCGTATGAGAAAACGTCAATAGACCGAAAAGATTTCTAGAAGGCTTACCATTCGTTCATTTGACCGATTGTATACAATCCGCCAGAATACCCGTATCATTTGCCTTTTGAGCAATAGTATTGTGCATGCTCTTAAGTGCGATCGCCTTTTCTTGCAATCACCAGCCTCAGAAACGTCGTCTGAAACCCTTATTCTCTCCTCAAATTTCAAAAGTTTTCGGTCTACTGACCGTACCATTTAGTGCCCACTATGATGAAGTTGGGCGCTTTATTGCAAATATACAGTAAAAAAGCGACTGCCCAAAGCGCCGAAATTGCGACGGTTGCCCAGATTTTTACAGGTTTAATGAAGGGGGCAATTTAGGGAAGTAATTGAGAATTAGAATCAAAATATGAGGACTAAACCCCGCGCTGCCCCTTCATGAAAGTTACTCTAAGAACCGAGTCTTTGCGACGAGCGGGTTTTTGTCCTCTTACTACGGTTCAACTTTTCAGGTCGTTGGCTGTTATTAAGCTCTCCCCACATTTGAAAACTCTCTGCCAATTTATCCTCAGGCAAAATAGTTAGCTCCGTTGGCTTGCAGCATTTAATCTGAACAGTAATTTCCTGTGCCCCTTCGTTTACTAGATCTTCAATGTAACCATCTTGAGTTAGGACAGCTTCCTGAGCATTGGTGAAAGGTCCAAAGTAATAGATACAACAGGGCTTAGTGGTGATAATTTCTACCCACCAGTCCATTTCTATCTGCTCCTTTTCAACAGTTTGTGCCAGCTTCATAAGAGTTCTCCGCAATTATCTAGATTAGACTATCTGCATTTCCTTAAGGGATGAAGTCAATGCTCAAAGCTTAGAATTTAGTTATTAACTCTCCCAGTGAAAAGAAACATTGTTTAATCAACCTGCTTAGGGATGTGGGATTAACCTTTCTTAGCAGGGTTTTATCCAACTAATTTTGACCACACCCTTCTAACTGTTTAGCTAGTGCTTGAGCTTCTACAATCAAAGGCAAGTTAGTCGTTTCACAACGTCCACGCCTGATTGAACCTGCTACTCTAAAACAGGCTTGTGTGACTTTGATTGAGCCTCTAGCCGATCTAAAGACACGGGGATTCGAGCAAATTTGGGACTAGCTTTTCACCCTTATTGGCTATCTGGCTAGACTTTTTGCCCTTTTGGGATAACCGCTTTGAGGGAGAATGAGTCTTCCCGCTTTCAGACTTGCCTACTTGGGTTTAGTTTTCATAACGCTTCCAGCCATCCACAAGGAGCGGCTCCGCCCCCAGGGCAAACGCATCTTGTCACTAAGAGGATTTCAATCTCAATAAATGGGAAAAGAATCGCATTAATACCTACTTATTGACAAAATTTTAGGCGATTGCCCGAAGGGCAGTGGGCTGAGTCCCAGAGGGACACGCTGCGCGAACGCCCAATCGCTTACAATCGTAGAAAATCAATCAAACGATAAACTCTAATGATTTTGTTAATTCACCAACCAAGATTTTTGTCAAGACTAATTTAGATGCGTTTGCCCTGTTATCGCTACGAGGCTGCTGCTGCTACCTCTGCTTGGTCTGAAATAATAGCATTCTTTGAACGTGTGTTCGCGACTTGAACAAGAAATAAGTAGCGATCGCGTCTTGCTTTGTTCCTGCTAATCAACGTCTTGTCTATCTTGTCAAAAACAAATTGACATTTTCCCCTTTTGATAATTTTCACTCAATTTCTAACGGTACAGGGCGAGCGCGGTCTGAAACTTTGATACTCGGCCACTTTGGATCAAAAGTCAGGTTTTCTAGCCCTCCGTCCTTAAGGATGACAAAGGTGTCTTCAATTTTGGCTCCTGGTAAACTTGGGTTCCAGGCAAAAGCCATGTTTTCTGCCAGAGTTTCGGTGGTGGCTGGATTGACTATGATTTCCCGAGACAGATAGCCTGTGGTTCCCCCTTGGTGATGTTGACGGATAGCTTGGGGATACCCATGCTGGTGATAAGCTTGACCAAGCGCGTCATAAACTGCGTTGAGAGGCGTGCCGGGAAGGCACAAATTCAGGGCTTCAGCTTCAATTTCGCGGACATGGTGGTGAGCAGACGCAAACTTTTGTATCTCTAGATTGGTCTGTGACGAACCAAAAAAGACAAATCGGGTGAGGTTGGCGTACAGACCATATCCCCGCGCACAAAACACAAGCATCGCGGCACGTCCGAGCGCCTCCCCTTTGGGTGTAGCATGACGGTATAGCGGCAGACGCCTCTCCCCAGCTACCAGGGTTAGGGCTGGATGTAGCCCCCTTGACCACAACGCCTGGGCACCCGCTCCGGCGAGTTGGTACTCTGTCCAGGTAGGCTCGGCGCTTGAGAGTACTTCGGTCATGGCTTCAGCAGCTAAACGCCCCACTCGTCGATAGCGCTCTAGTTCAGGAGGCATCATCACCCGCTTCTGATTCAGGAGTGATGGAGGTAATGGGCTTTGATGATCGGTAGGACGGTCACTAAGAATCTTTCCCCCAGCGGTGACCTCACGTACGAAAGATTCGCAGGCTACGCTATCAGCCCAGGGGTTAACGTGCAGTTTGTAGAAAGGATTTGCTACGTTGCTTGTACCCGGAAGTTCTTCATCCTGTAGACGCTGAGCTTCAATCTCATTAGTTAATATCCAGGCTTCTTGAGCGGTTACCAGCACTTGGGCTACCCCAGTTTCAGCAGCGAGCAGCACGGTATTTGAAGCACCAGCGGTAGCCCAGGCGAACCAGTCTGTGCCGCAGAGTTGCACAGCGCTAGCACCAGTTTCGCTCAAGGCGTTCCGAATCAGCCCCAGCTTGTAGGAAACTTCTTCATCAAATGAATTCATCATTACCTGCTCCGTTGGAGACCCTGCGCAAAAGTGTAGCTTGATTCTTGAGGGATAGTGGCTCGACCGTAAGTTTCAGTCATAGCCTTGAGGCGATCGCGAACTTCTGGCGTTAAAGCCGCAGATTGATAACGCCACTTCCAGTTACCTATACCTTTGCCAGGAAAATTCATCCGGGCAGAAGTATTCAATCCTAAAATGTCCTGTAGAGGAATAATCGCTTGATTAGCCACAGAATTATGTGCTAACCGGATCAAATCCCAGTGGATGTCTACAGAGTTAGTACAACCTAAATAGTGCAAGACTGCTTCTCTTTCTTGGTCTAAGAGTTGATTAAACCAGCCGACTGTCGTGTTATTATCATGAGTACCAGTATAAACAACACAGTTGCGGGGATAATTGAAGGGCAAAAAGGGATTTTCAGGTTTTGAGTCAAAAGCAAACTGCAAAATTTTCATGCCTGGAAATTCAAACTGGTCTCGCAAAGCCTCTACATCTGGTGTGATTTCTCCCAAATCCTCAGCTATGATTGGCAGTCTACCTAACTTCTGGTTGAGTACTTCAAAGAAAATCTCCCCAGGAGCTTGAATCCACTCACCATTGATAGCAGTTGTTTCGCCCTGCTTTACTGCCCAGTAAGCTCGGAAGCCCCGGAAATGGTCAATCCGAATCAAGTCCACGTAATCAAGCATGGTCTGAAAGCGCTGCACCCACCACTTAAAGTCCTCTTTCTGTAACCGCACCCAGTCATAGACTGGGTTACCCCACAGTTGACCAGTGGTACTGAAGTAGTCTGGCGGTGTTCCTGCCATTAGTGCAGGTTCACCCGTTTGTTCATCAAGACAAAAGTTTTTGGGATTAGCCCAGACGTCAGCGCTATCGTAAGCTACGTAGATGGCAATATCTCCTACAATTTGGATGCCGCGCTGATTAGCATAACGCTTCAGGTTTGACCACTGAGAGAAAAACTCAAACTGGAGATATTTGTAGTAAAAAATCTCATGGTTCAGCCGTTGCTGCCATTGCTCGACTGTTTCTGGTTGACGTTGGGCGAGTGCTGCTTCCCAAGTATTCCAACTTGCACCTCCATGAACCTGTTTGAGCGCCATAAACAGGGCATAGTCATTTAGCCAGTAAGCCCTATTTTTACAAAACCATTCAAATTCCTTTCGCTGAACATATGAAGCATTAGCTTTAAAGTTTTTGCTAGCTTTTTGAAGCAAAGGCATCTTCGTTTGGATGACCTGCTCAAAATCCACTGTTTCAGTGTTATAGTTTGGCAGATCCACAAGGTCTTCTTTAGCTAAGAAGCCCTTTTCCTGCAACAATTCGAGGCTAAGCAATAATGGATTTCCTGCCATCGCTGAATAAGACGCATATGGAGAATTAGTATCTCCCGTAGGTCCCAATGGCAAGATTTGCCAAAGCTGTTGTGCACTGTCTACTAGAAAATCAACAAAGCGATAGGCCTCAAACCCCAAGTCGCCAATACCAAATCGGCTCGGAAAAGAAGTGGGATGTAACAAAATACCGCTAGATCTAGAAAAGGGCATAATAAAATAAAGAGACTATGCTTAAAAAAGTGGAGAAAAAGTCTTAGACAGCTAGAGGCCGTTAAGACTTTTTTTGCATAAGCCTGAAAGAATCGATGAAACTATCCCTATATGGTTCCTTCCAGCAGCTCCAGCACATTCCCATCTGGGTCAGTGAAACAAACAATGGTAGCATTTGTTCCGGGCAATTTTTGAGGCTGAGACAAGAAAGTTACGTTTTGTGCCTTCAAATTCTCGTATACCTGATGGATGTTGCTGGTGCGAAGGCATATGCGAGCCACCCCGGTATGGTTTAGATTAGAATAAGGTTGTCCTTCTGTTTTGGGATCAAGGAACTCCACAAGGTCAATTCGAGTTGCTCTTGGATCATTTTCTAAGACTAAGTGGACTCCTCGAAGTTTGGCGCGTGGCAATCCAAATGCTTTAGCCATAGCTGTGCTGCTCATCCCTTGTTTAAAGTCAGTTACAACTCTAAAGCCAAGCATTTCGTAGAACTCCAATGAGCAGTCAAGATCAGTGCAATTTATGTTGCAGTGCAAGATTCCTTCAATCATTGTCAAAGCTGCAGCCCCAGCTTCGGCAACTTCTTGGTCTTGATCACCAGAACCGCCGCTTACGCCAACAGCGCCAACGATTACACTGTTTTGCTTGAGGGGAATGCCCCCAGCAAAAATCATGACCTTGCCATTATTAGATGCATGAATCCCAAAAAATTCTCCACCACATTGGCTGTGTTCTGCTAATTCTTTGGTCGAGATATCGAAGGCGCGTGCAGTGTAAGCCTTCTTAATAGCAATGTCAACACTGCCAATCCAGGCTTCATCCATACGCACATGAGTAATTAAGTTGCCTCCAACATCTACGACTGCTATATTCATAGGCTGACCAATTTCAATAGCCTTCTTTTCCGCAGCAGAAATTACCTTTTGTGCATCTTTGAGTGTAAGCATGACCATTAGTTATTTAAAGTTTTGTTGTTTTTTGCTATGTTTAGTAATAAAGCAGACTTAAGAGTCGATATCTGTTGTGTGCCCTACCAAGATTCTTCA
>NZ_CAWMYC010000058.1:0-8194 GCF_963872035.1 Scytonema sp. HK-05 | reverse complement strand
GGGGGTGAGGTTCCGGCTGTATGAGAACCAAGTAACAACCACTATAAATTTCACCAAAGGACGAATGATACAGGACAAAGGACAAATGGGAATCCAAACATTAGACATATCGCCCCTAGGCAGAGTCGAGGGCGATTTAGATGTCCGAGTGGAAATAGAAGATGGGCAAGTCGTAAACGCTTGGACACATGCCGAACTCTTCCGAGGATTTGAAGTTATCCTGCGCGGTAAAGACCCGCAGGCAGGATTAATTGTCACACCTCGTGTCTGCGGTATTTGCGGTGCTTCCCACCTCACCAGTGCAGCTTGGGCATTAGATACCGCTTGGGGAACAGAAGTTCCGCGTAATGCGATTTTGGCAAGAAACTTAGGTCAAATTGTCGAGTCAATTCAAAGCATACCCCGCTACTTTTACGGTTTATATGCAATTGATTTGACCAATAAAAAGTATCGGTACAGCCCTTTTTACCAAGAAGCATGCAGACGCTTTGCTGCGTTTACTGGCAAATCTTACGAACTTGGCATCACAATTTCTGCCAAACCAGTAGAAATTTACGCCCTATTTGGCGGTCAATGGCCCCATTCTAGCTACATGGTTCCTGGTGGCGTGATGTGTTCCCCCACTTTAACAGACGTGACTCGCGCTTGGTCGATTCTGGAATACTTCCGCACCAATTGGTTAGAACCGGTGTGGTTGGGTTGTTCTTTAGAACGCTACGAAGAAATCAAAACTTATGAAGACTTTATGGTGTGGTTGGACGAAAACCCAAGTCATGCCAATTCTGATTTAGGTTTTTATTGGCGCATGGGTTTAGATATTGGTTTGGATAAATATGGTGCTGGTGTAGGTAAATATGTCAGTTGGGGATATTTACCTCATGAAGCAAAATACCAAAAGCCGACAATTGAAGGGCGAAATTCTGCCTTGATTATGAAGAGTGGAGTGTATGACAGCTTCACCGACACTCACAGTTTGATGGATCAGGCTTTTGTCCGCGAAAATACAACTCACTCTTGGTATGAGGAACTGACAGAGGACATTCACCCGTACGATCGCACGACCAAACCAGCCCAGAACAATGCCAAAGACTTCACAGGGCGATACTCTTGGTCAACAGCAGTGCGTCACAAAGAACTCGGACGCTTGGAAGCAGGACCACTCGCACGTCAGTTAGTGGCGGGTGGTAAACATGGAGAATCTTGGCAACACTTCGATGGGTTTATACTGGATGCCTTCAGACAAATGGGTGGGGCAAGTATCCATCTGCGGCAATTAGCACGAGTTCACGAAATTGTCAAGTTGTATCGCCAAGCAGAACGCTGCTTGCGCGAATTCCACCTGAATGACCCCTGGTATATCAAACCCAAAGAAAAAGATGGACGCGGTTGGGGTGCAACCGAAGCATCGCGGGGTTCCCTGTGTCACTGGCTAGAGATTGAAGGCGGTAAGATTAAGAATTACCAGATTATGGCTCCCAGTACCTGGAATATTGGACCGCGTGATGCGGAAGGAATACGTGGACCTATTGAAGAAGCTTTAGTTGGGACACCCATTTACGACTCAACTGATCCAGTAGAAGTGGGTCATGTAGCGCGATCGTTTGACTCTTGTTTGGTTTGCACCGTTCACGCCCATGATGCAAAGACGGGTGAGGAATTGGCGCGTTTTCGTACAGCCTAACACCAATTCTTTTGATCGCTGGGACATATTGAGAGCCTCCCTTGCCTTGTTCCCAGTCTCTGGCTGGGAATACCATTGGGAGGCTCTGCCTCCCTTACTTGCGTTACTAGCCGCTTAAACCGCATTTCCAGGTAGAACCTGGAAACGAGATTTTAGAAGAGTTTCAGCTTAAGTTGACACCAATGGCATCTGGTCCCCCCAGTTTATAGGACGGGCTAGAAGCCCATCCCACAAAAAAAGTTGGATATTTTTAATTTGGAAGTCCCTTTACGCACCACCTCATCAAATTTGCCTCAACCGACAGGTACAGCGTAGGGTACTAAGCGCCAGAGTACGGCACCACCTCATCAAATTTGCGTCAACGCACAGATAAAATCTTCAGATACTCAGTAGCCACCCAGCCCTCAGAAGAAACCCATTGGTTGGATTTAACCTTAATCCAACGAAACCCGTCATTATCTTTGCCTTCGCCGTATACGGAGACTCTTGACCCATTGGGAATCTTACCAAGTTCACGAGCACTCGTGTCCGGTTGTTCCCGAACATTCAAACCACTTGTAGCATTGATAACGATGACCTCTGCAACAGATCCACCAGATGTTTCTGGCTGGATATCTACATGGTTTTTAAAGACATACCAAGTGTCGTACTGAGGACATCCAGCATTTCCGACTTTATCAAACAGAGTCACTCTGTAGTGGTCTGTGTCTGCGTCTGCTTTATCCCTAACTCTAAATGTCTTCCCATTGCTAATATTATACTTTTCACAAAGTCCAAGCTGACTTGAGTCCTTGAGACTCTGTTTGAAATTCGTTCCACTTGAGTATGTGACTTTTAATATGTATGCCATTGACGCATCTCCTTGTTGGATTTTGAACACCAATTAAATGTTAGTGTTTTTTTCAAAACAAGCACACTGAGAGTATAAAGAGCGTTTCAGTGTTTGATGTCAATTCCGTTGGTAACAAGCGCGCCCCGTAAAGCAGATTGCTAATCTTACCTTTGCCATCTCCTGTCAGCCGGAGACTTTTCCTGACAATACCCGCGCTGAGGATACGGCAACCCGAAATCCAAGATGGCATCCTTGTCGAACAGCCGAACCTTGTCACGATCGCCAGCACGGCAGAGTTTGGCCACGAACCCGCGAAAATAAATTAGGATTTACGCACTTTACAAATAAACGATTGTGTGAATCATGTAGTGCCACTTCCGTGCGGTTCTGCAAGATAGCATTTCTCACGCTTAGTGCAATACATCAAGAAATAAAAACCACAGATGGACACTCATGGAACACGAGATTTATTTGTACTTCATTTAAACGAGAACCGCTATAGTCAGATTGAGCAAGAATTTCCCATTTCTATCTCACTCGTGCATAAGTTGATTTTGCTTGCACTTAATTAAAGAAGGGCAGCAAATAAGTTTGACTTACATAATCAGATATTAAATGAGTAACACCCATGTCAAAACCATTTTAATTCTGACAGCAAATCCGACAAGTACCTCAAGGCTGCGACTTGATGAAGAGGTACGGGAAATTGATGAAGGATTGCGACGCGCTAACAAACGAGAAGAATTCAACTTAGAGCAAAAATGGGCGGTACGTCAGCGTGACTTTTACCGCGCCATGTTAGATTATCAGCCGCAAATTGTTCACTTTTGCGGACATGGTGCTGGGGAAGATGGTATTGTTTTAAATGATGAGATGGGACAGCCTGCATTAATCTCCGCAGATGCACTGGGGAGTATGTTTAAGCTGTTTGCCACCAAGGGAGTTGAATGTGTCCTTTTGAATGCTTGTTACTCACTCGTGCAAGCAGAAGCAATTAGCCAACACGTAAACTATGTGATTGGCATGAATTCGACAGTAGGGGATCAAGCAGCCATTGCATTTGCTGTAGCGTTTTATGATGCGATCGGCGCAGGGCAAGAGGTGGAGTTTGCCTATGCTCTTGGTCGTTCTCAAATGATTAGTTTTTCGGAACAGCAAACTCCGGTACTGAGAAAAAAACAGTCAATTATCCCCATAGCACCCCAAACAGAAGTTATTCCTCCCAACCCATATCAAGGATTGTCTGCATTTGGAGAAGAAGATGCAGCATTCTTTTTTGGACGAGAGACGTTTGTGAATGGCTTAGTGCAAGCAACTCACCAAGAGCCGTTGGTAGCAGTGATTGGTCCGAGTGGGAGTGGCAAGTCTTCTGTGGTGTTTGCCGGACTGATTCCACAGCTACGAGGTGAAGGAAATTGGCTGATTGAATCTTTCCGTCCTAGTCATCAACCATTTTATCAGCTGGCTTCTGCATTGGTGCGTCAATTAGAACCAGAAATTGGTGAAACTGAGAAATTGCGATCAGCGACTGGACTAGCAGTAGATATACAGCAGGGTAAAGTGACTTTGCAGCAGGTGGTGTCTCGCATTATAGAACGTAACTCAGATAAACGTCTTCTGCTGGTTGCCGATCAATTTGAGGAACTTTACACCCTTTGCCAGGTGAAGGAAGAACAGGAACGCTTTGCTGATACTTTGTTGGCGGTGATTCAAGAGGGAAATCTCACACTGATATTAACTTTACGGGCTGACTTTTTGGACGATATGCTTTCCTATCGCCCACTTCGGGATGTATTGCAACAATTTACACCTCAGTTCCTGAGTTCCATGAAGCGAGAGGAACTACAAGCAGCAATTGAGCTACCTGCCAAAAAGCTGGAAGTACAGTTAGATTCTCATTTAACACAACGCATTCTCGATGATGTGGGGCAAGAGCCTGGTAATTTGCCATTATTAGAATTTGCACTGACGCGACTATGGGAGAAGCAGCAAAACCGGGTGTTAACTCACCAAGCCTACGATGAAATTGGCGGTGTCAAAAAAGCTATAGCTAATCATGCGGAGCAAGTGTATCAAAAACTCAATGAGGCTCAGCAACAACAAGCACAGCGAATTTTTTTACAATTAGTGCATCCAGGAGAGGGAACGCAAGATACTCGCCGCATCGCTACCCGTGCACAAGTTGGGGAAAATAACTGGGGATTGGTGATTTATTTAGCAGGATATCAAGCCCGGTTGGTAGTGACCAGACGTAATGAACTGGATGATACCGTAGAGGTGGTGCATGAAGCACTAATTCGGGAATGGGGAACCCTGCGCGAGTGGATAAATGCCAACCGTCAGTTTCGCACTTGGCAAGAACGGTTAAAGGTTGCAATGCTGGAGTGGAAAAATAGCAATCATGACTCTGGGGCGTTGTTGCGAGGTGTGCCGTTAACTGTAGCAGAAGATTGGTTGCAAAAACGCTCAGATGAAATGACGCAGGAGGAGCGAGACTTTATTCAGGCTAGCGCAAGTCAACGGGATCGGGAGAAACAAGAACGCGATCGCCAGAGGCAAAGGACAATTATCGCACTCGGTAGCTTTTCTGCGGTAGCTCTAATTTTAGCAGGCGTCGCTGGCGTGGGCTGGAGGAGTGCCGCAATCAGAGAAATTACTTCTCTTAGTACTACTTCAGATGCGCTGCTGAACTCAGATGGGCGCAAAGCCCTGAAAGCCAGTTTAAAAGCTGTTGTGAAAATGCAACATATACCCTTGGTAGATGCTGATACCCGCACACAGGTAGAACTGACATTACTGAATACAGTTGACAATGTCGCAGCCCCAAACACCTTAGGAGGACACGCAAAAGCTGTTACTGGCGTCAGCTTCAGCCCGGATGGTAAGATGCTGGCAACTGCAAGTGCTGACAACACGGTGAAACTGTGGGATACCGCCACAGGTAAAGAAATTAAAACCCTCTCTGGGCATACAGATAGAGTTTGGGACGTCAGCTTCAGCCCGGATGGTAAGATGCTGGCAACTGCAAGTGCTGACAATACGGTGAAACTGTGGGATACCGCCACAGGTAAAGAAATCAAAACCCTTACTGGGCATAAAAACGCGGTTTATGGTGTCAGCTTCAGCCCGAATGGCAAAATGCTGGCTTCAGCAAGTTATGACAATACGGTGAAACTGTGGGAAACTGCCACTGGTAAAGAAATTAAAACCCTCTCTGGGCATACAAACACGGTTTTTGGCGTCAGCTTCAGCCCGGATGGCAAGATGCTGGCAACTGCAAGTGCTGACAATACGGTGAAACTGTGGAATCCCGCCACAGGTCAAGAAATACAAACCTTCTCTGGGCATACGAACTGGGTTAATGGCGTCAACTTCAGCCCAGATGGCAAAATGCTAGCAACGGCAAGTAGGGATAAGACAGTGAAACTGTGGGAGACTGCCACAGGTAAAGAAATTAAAACCTTCTCTGGGCATACGAACGCGGTTAAGGGCGTCAGCTTCAGCCCGGATGGCAAGATGCTGGCAACGGCAAGTAGGGATAAGACAGTGAAACTGTGGGAAACTGCCACAGGTAAAGAAATTAAAACCTTCTCTGGGCATACGAACTGGGTTAATGGCGTCAGCTTCAGCCCAGATGGCAAAATGCTAGCTTCAACAAGCGGTGACAAGACAGTGAAACTGTGGAAAACCGCTACAGGCAAAGAAATGAAAACCTTCTCTGGGCATACAAACACGGTTTGGGACGTCAGCTTCAGCCCGGATAGCAAGATGCTGGCAACGGCAAGTAATGACAACACGGTGAAACTGTGGAATACCGACACAGGCAAAGAAATGAAAACCCTTACTGGGCATAAAAACGCGGTTTATGGCGTCAGCTTCAGCCCGGATGGCAAGATGCTAGCAACGGCAAGTAGGGACAATATGGTGAAACTGTGGAATACCAACACAGGGAAAGAAATGAAAACCCTTACTGGGCATACGAACTGGGTTAATGGCGTCAGCTTCAGCCCGGATGGCAAGATGCTGGCAACGGCAAGTAGGGATAATACGGTGAAACTGTGGAATACCGACACAGGCAAAGAAATGAAAACCCTTACTGGGCATACAAACAGAGTTTGGGGCGTCAGCTTCAGTCCGGATGGCAAAATGCTGGCAACGGCAAGTTGGGACAATACGGTGAAACTGTGGGAGACCGCCACAGCTAAAGAAATGAAAACCCTTACTGGGCATACGGGCACGGTTTATGGCGTCAGCTTCAGCCCGGATGGTAAGATGCTGGCAACGGCAAGTAATGACAAGACGGTGAAACTGTGGGAGACTGCCACAGTTAAAGAAATGAAAACCCTTACTGGGCATACGAACGATGTTTATGGCGTCAGCTTCAGCCCGGATGGCAAGATGCTGGCAACGGCAAGTAGGGACAACACTGTGAAACTGTGGGATACAGTCACAGGCAAAGAAATGAAAACCCTGACTGGGCATACAAACTGGGTCTGGGGCGTCAGCTTCAGCCCGGATGGTAAAATGCTGGCAACTGCAAGTGGTGACAACACGGTGAGACTATGGAGATGGAATTTTGATTATTTACGCAGGGAAGGGTGTGCGTTCATGCGTGATTATTTCAAAACTAACCGCAATGATGCCGATGCTGAAATTGGCAAAATGTGCAATGGTCGCGTACCAAATCGGTAAGAAACTTGCTTTTCGGTATCCCTTGGTATGGCGTAATGAATGCGATGCTCCGTTCGCGCAGCGTGTCCGAAGGACTCAGGGAGCCACCAAAGGCGATCGCCCATCACTCACAATAGACATCTGCGACAACTAATTTCAAACCCTTGCACAGCCTGGGTTAATGTTTACGGCAATTTTCAGGTAAATAGACCACAGTGATTAAACCAGCCAAAGCTATCATCTTCTGTAATGCAATGACGTATATACTCAGCTTTCTGGCGTAAGTCCTATAAATTACGAGTCGATGCCTATTGGCGATCGCAGTTGATGGCGCGCAGGCGCTCTCAAAAGTTGCTACAGAAAAACCTGATATTATGTTGATGGATATGATCTTGCCCATCATCGATGGTTGGGAAGCAACTCGCCGGATCAAGGCAAATCCTGAAACTAAGGATATTCAAGTGATTCCCCTAACCGCTTATGCAATGGTAGGTGATGCTACAAAGTGCCCAACCTAGGCGATGGCGCAAAGCGTCCGCTTCGCGATGCTCCTGCAGGGAGCCGCGTCTTGCGCGATCGCGAAAAAGCTTTGGCAGCAGGGTGCGATGCATACGACACAAAACCAATCAAGATGCGGCGTCTGTTGGGGAAAATTAAAAATTTGATGGAAAAATAAAAATCCTACGGTTAGAAAATTTGGGATTGCACGAAGTACTAATTCAAGTTTCGTCTTGTAGAGCCGATCAGATGGGCGATCGCACTCAAGGCAGAGAAAAGTCCTGTTGATAGCCCAATTGGGTGGCGCAAATGCTGATTTTGTAATTGCCCAACTTGCTCAAGAGAAAATTCTTCTTTAATCTCAGAAACAGCCTCAGCGATCTGCTGTTGTAACTCATGAGGTTTTGGGATTAAATTAAAATCGTTTTTCATAGGAGATGCCTAAGAATTACTATGATTGACACTCCCTGCCCTAAAAGGACAGGGATTCTTTCATCGCGGGGAGCGCAACC